>NZ_JBNFNU010000049.1:0-16653 GCF_057364445.1 Xanthobacter sp. BG11Y11_SDJG | reverse complement strand
CGGCGCGCAGGCGCGCGTTCGCGCCCTGAGCCCGGCGCCGGGTGCCGCGCGAGCGCCGTATGGGGAGCCGGCCGGTGAGGGTGGTTCGCTCGGCCCTGTTCCAGGCTGCCTTCTACGGCGTCACGCTGCTCTATATGCTGGCCTTCCTGCCGGCGCTGCCCTTCATCTCGCGCCACACCCTGTGGAAGACCGGCGTCATGGCCTGGGTCCGCGCGGTGGCGTTCCTGCTGCGGGTGGTGGTGGGCATCCGCGCCGAGGTGCGCGGGACCGAGCACATTCCGGCCGGGCCGCTTCTGATCGCGGCGAAGCACCAGTCGGCCTGGGAGACGCTGGCGCTGCTGCCCTATTTCTCCGACCCCGCCTTCATCCTGAAGCGCGAACTGATGGCGATCCCGATCTTCGGCTGGTTCGCCGCCAAGGCGCGCATGATCCCGGTGGACCGTTCGGCCGGATCGAGCGCGCTGAAGGCGATGACGCGCACCGCGCGCGCCGAGATCGCCGACGGCCGGCAGATCCTGATCTTCCCCGAGGGCACCCGCCGGCCGCCGGGGGCGCCCGGCCTACAAGTTCGGCGTCGCCCACCTCTATGCGAGCCTCGGCGTGCCGTGCCTGCCGGTGGCGCTCAATTCCGGCCTCTACTGGCCGCGCCGGGCGCTGAACTTCCGGCCCGGCACCATCCAGGTGGAATTCCTGCCGGCGCTGCCGCCGGGGCTGAAGCGGGAGGATTTCATGGCGCGCATCGAGCACGACATCGAGGTGGCCAGCGACCGGCTTCTGGCCGAGGGACAGGCGGCGCTCGGCGCGGCGCACCGGGCGGTGTGACACGCCTGGAAACGTCCCGTTATCCACACTCTGTGGAAAACTCTTGAAGGCCGCCGGCCACCGTTCTAGTTTCGTTCTCATGAACGCGACTGATTCGCTCCTCCTTCCTCTGGCCGATGCGGGCCGGCTCAACGGCCTGACCAACGGCGCCCTGGGCGCGCGCTACCGCTTCTGGCGGGACGCGGACGGCGTCCGCCACGTGTTCTCGGTCTATCCGGCCGACCAGGCGCCCGATTATCCGGACGCCATCGCCCTCGTCACCCGCCGCACCCCGGCCGGCCCGATCGCCATGTGGGCGGGGCGGCCCCGGCGCGGACGCCCGGCGCATGGCCGAGCGGCTCGATGCCGAAGAGATTCACATCCACGTATTCGGCGACGAGCCGGCGCCGGCATTGCGCGGGCTGATCCGCGAGCGCTCCCCCATCGAGCGCGCGACGCCGCGCCCCGCCGAGGGCACCGCTGCGCTCGGCCTGCTCATCGCCCGACGCGCGGCGGCCTGAGCCGCGTCCCCTCAGACGCCGGCGTGCCCCCGCCGGAGCTGGTGGGCGATCCACGACAGGTCGGCGTCGGCGAGGCCGAGAGCCTCCAGCGCCGAGACCGTGGCGACCACGTAATCGGTGTTGGGGCCGGACTTGCCGTGCGAGCGCCGCACCAGCGCCAGCTGCTCCTCGAGCCCGAGCCCCTTGGCGTACTGGGGATGGGCGCGGTTCACCACATAAGCGATTGCGGGCTCGGCCCGGCGCGAGCCGTCGAGCAGCTGGATGCGCCGCGTGCACTCGCGGTAGACGCCGGAAATCTGCTCGCGCTCCGTCAGATAGGCATGCACCTGAGGCCAGTCCGCCGACGCGACGCGGTAGGCGATGCCGCGGCACGATCCGCCCACATCGAGGCCGAGCACGAGGCCGGGCTGCTCCGGCGTCCCCCGGTGATGGAAGGAATAGACGCACAGCGCCCGGTGGGCGCCGATCAGCCGCGCCTCGCAGCGCTCCGCGAAGGCAAAGCCGGGGTTCCACATCAGCGAGCCATAGGCGAACACCCAAGTGTCGCGCGAGGTGTCGCGCGAGGTGTCGTGCGAGGTGTCGTGCGACGGCGCGGAGGAGGGGGCGAACGGGCGATCGATCGGCGGCACCGGATCGGACGGCATGGCGGCAGTGTCCCGCGCGGAACGTTGACAGATGGCGTAGAGCGTCGCCTAACAGCGCCAGAGCCCCGCCGCAAGCACGAGCCAGGTCGCCCATGTCCGATGACGCCGCACCGCCCGCCCGCAGGAAGTCCTGGATCGTCTTCGTCCCGCTAGCCCTGTTCCTCGTCGTCGCCGCGATCTGGAGCGGCGTGTGGGTCTATGCCTCCAACCGGGCCGAGCGCGAGATCGATGCCTGGGTGGCGCGCGAGGCGCGGCTCGGCCGGATCTGGAACTGCGGCGAGCGCCACCTCGCCGGCTATCCCTTCCGCTTCGAGCTGAAGTGCCGGGGACCGAGCCTTGAGACGCGGGGCGGTGATCCGATCATCATCACCGCCGCCTCGGCGCAGGCGGTGGCGCAGATCTGGGCGCCGAACCACATCGTCGCCGAATTCCAGGCGCCGGCGCGGGTGGTGGATCGGGGCTCCGGCAAGAGCTATGCCGCCACCTGGCAGCTGCTGCAGATGAGCGGCGTCGGCGACCTTTCGGGCCAGCCGCAGCGCTTCTCCGTTCAGGTCACCGAGCCGCGCCTTCAGGAGGCGCAGGAGCCCGGTCCCGTGCCCGCCGCCCCCGCGGCCGCGCCGGCCGACGCCCGACGCCTGACTGGGCGCGCATCTGGTGGAGTTCCACGTGCGCCGCACGCCGGGGGCGAACAGCGCCCTCGACAATGTGGACTTCGCCTTCGGCGCCAAGAACGCCCGCGCAGCGTGCTCGACCGCGCCGGCAGCCCCGGGCCGCTCGACCTCACCGTTCAGGGCACCGTGACGGCGGCGGCGGACCTTCGTCCCATGCCGGTGGAGCAGCGCCTGAAGGCCTGGGCCGCCGCCGGCGGCGTCGTCCGCCTGGAGCGCCTCGCACTGACCACGCCCACGGTCGCGGCCACCGCCTCCGGCGCGCTGTCGGTGGACCGGCCGGGCTTCTCAACGGCAAGCTCGACCTCGGCTTCGCCGGCTTTCAGGACCTGGTGGCGGGCCTCCGGCCGGGCCGGCGCCATCCCGTCCGACCTGGCGCCCATCGTCTCGGCGCTGGCCATGGTGGGCAAGCCGACCACCGTGGAAGGCCGCAAGGGCGTGAGCTACGCCCTGTCGTTCAGCAAGGGCGCGCTCCGGTTCGGTCCGCTGCAGGTGGGCTTCGTGCCGCCGCTGTTCTGAGGCGCGCGGATCAGCCGGCCGGCGGCGGGATCACCTTGTAGAGCTGGAACCGCGCGCCCTCGAAGACGAGCGCCAGCCGGTCTGGGTCCGGATTCGGCGCCCCGCGCTCGGTGAACAGCAGGTAGACATAGTCGAAGTTCTGGGGCCACAGGTCCCAGTAGCGGGGGCCGTCCAGGGTCGGCTCGTCGGCGGCGATCAGCAGCTGCTCCAGCTGCGGCGGCGTGCCGTCCTCCGTGTCGACGATATCGGTATAGGGCCGGTTGACGCGCAGGATCTGCTTGCCCTTCACCGTGAAGGCGGTCGTGACCAGCGACGACTTCTCGATCATGGCGAGGCAGGCCGCGTGCATGAGGCCGAGGTCGCGCACGTCCTCGCCGCCATTGACGTCCGCATAGGCCACCAGCACCCGCGAGCCGGTCTTGATGTCGCCGACCGAGCGGCGGAAGTCGAAGGTCCAGCGGGTGAGCTGGTTCCACACCACCTGCACCTCGGCGACACGCACGCCGACCATCACCAGCAGCACCACGAGGAAGCCGCGCCGCGCCAGCCGGTGCCTGAGGTCGACGCTGAGGGTGGCGAGCACCATGAAGGCGATGGCCACCGGGATGCGCTGGTCCGCCATGTAGGTGGCGAAGGCGACGCGCGGCATGGCGAGATAGACCGCGCCGGCCACCAGGAGCAGCGGCACCAGCAGCGGGTGGACGCGCAGCAGCCGGTGCCGCGCCGCCCAGATGCCGGCGGCGGTGACGACCGCCGCGAGCGCGACCGCCACATAGTCGAAATAGACATTGAAGATGAATTCGATGCCGTCGATCTTGCCCTGCGGCTCCCAGTAGTTCTCGCCCGACAGGCCCCAGGTGGGGCTCGCCAGCATGAGCGGACCGACCAGCGCGAACGGCAGTCCGGCGGCGACGAACGCGGCAAGGCGCGGCGCCAGCGGCCGCCCGCGGCCCTGCCACAGGCGCAGGCTCTCGAAGGCGAGCAGGCCGATGCCGTAGATGCCCGCCGCCACCAGGTGGCAGAAGAACAGCGCCACCACGAACGCGGTCGAGACGAGGTAGCGCCAGAACCACGGCCTGTCCCGCAGCGCCACCCAGGCGGCGAGCGCGCACAGCGCGAGCCCGATGCCGAAATAATAGTTCATGACGCCGATGAGGAAGACGCCGTTATAGAGCAGCGGGAAGGCGAGCAGCTGCACCGACGACCAGCGCCCGAACAGGGCGCGGTTGAGCGCCATGGTGCCGCCGGCGATGAGCGCGAAGCACATCAGCGTGTAGATCTCGCCCGCCGCATAGATGCTGGTGAAGCGGTCGATCACCGGCACCACCAGGTCCATCATCAGGTTCGGGATCACCGCCCATTCCAGGCGGTAGAAGCGCGCGAGGTCGGCGTCGTGCGGCAGCACGGCGATCACGTGCATGCGGGCGAGGTGGTTCACATAGTCCGACAGCGGCGGGATGGGATGGGTGACGATGGGGATCGCCACCAGCGCCAGGCAGATGAGGAAGGCGGCGGCGATGACGCGGCCCGGCAGGTCATGGTGCGGCCGGGCCGGCAGCACCGGGTGCGCGGCGGGCGTGCTGCCGGCGGGCGGCGCTGGAGGGGGCGGTTCTGGCGTCCATGATCGGGGTTCCGCGGGGAGGAACGGCAGCCCGGGCCGCCGGACGCCGATCGCCGGCTGGCTGCCGCCGGGGCGGCTGGATGACATGGAGATTGTGGTGGCGCCATGGCCCGCCGGTGACGGCCGGGGGATATTTTGCACCTGACGCAGGGGCGCGCTTGCGCTGCCGGCCACGCACCGGCGGCGGCCTTTCCCGGCGCGGTCGCGGACGCCGCCATCGCCGCGGGGCGCGAGGTGATCCTGTTCCTGATCCAGGGCTTTGCCGATCCGGCGCTGGAGCGCTACGAGCACGTCTGGTTCCGCCTCGGCTCGCTGGGCAAGGTCGCCGCCATGGGGCGCGCGCGCGGCATCCGCGACCTCGTCATGGTGGGCGGGCTCACCCGGCCGCGCCTGCGCGACCTCGGCTTCGATCTCACCATGCTGCGGCTTCTGCCGCGCATCGCGCGGCTGTTCCGCGGCGGCGACAATCACCTGCTGTCCGGCGTGCTGGAACTGGTGCAGGAGCAGGGCTTCCATCTGGTCGGCGCGCACGAGGTCGCCCCCCGTTTGCTGCTGCCGGAAGGAGTCCTCGGTTCGTGCCGGCCCAGCCCCGTGGACGAAGCCGACATGGCGAAGGGCCTCGCCGTCATCCGCACGCTGGGGCCGTTCGACGTGGGCCAGGCGGTGATCGTCGCCGACGGCTGGGTGGTGGCGGTGGAGGCCGCCGAGGGCACCGACCAGATGCTGGCGCGCTTCGGCGAGATGCGCCGCTCCGGCCGCATCCGCCTCGCCAAGCGGCAGGGGGTGCTGGTGAAGGCGCCGAAGCCCGGCCAGGACCGGCGCATCGATTTGCCCTCGCTCGGGCCGCACACGGTCGAGCGGGCGGCGGCGGTGGGCCTCGCCGGCATCGCCTTCGAGGCGCGCGGCGCCATCGTGCCGGACGTGGAGACGCTGGTGGCGGCGGCGGACGCGGCCGGTCTGTTCGTGATGGGCATGGCGGCGGGCGCGGCGGCGCGAACGGCAGGAACGGGCGCAGATGGCGGCAATTGACGCGCCCGGCCGCTCCGGGTGTTCCTGGTGGCGGGCGAGGAATCCGGCGACCAGCTGGGCGGGGCGCTGATGGAGGCGCTCGCCGCGCGCGCGCTGGAAGCGTGTCCTTCTCCGGCATCGGCGGCACCCGCATGGGCCGGGCCGGGCTCGCCAGCCTCTTCCCCATGGAGGACCTGACCGCCATCGGCGTCGCCGCCGTGCTGTCGCGCCTGCCGCGCATCCTGCGGCGGCTGAAGCAGACCGTGGAGGCGGTGCTGGACGATCCGCCGGACGTGCTGGTGCTGATCGACGCGCCGGACTTCACCCACCGCGTCGCCGCGCGGGTGCGCGCCGCCAATCCGAAGATCCCGATCGTCAAATATGTCTCGCCCACGGTGTGGGTCTGGCGCTCGGGCCGGGCCGCCGCCATGCGGCCCTATGTGGACCATCTGCTGGCGCTGCTGCCGTTCGAGCCGGAGGTGCATCGCGTGCTCGGCGGCCCGCCCACCACCTATGTGGGGCATCCGCTGCTGGAGCGGCTCGGCGAACTTCGGCCGAGCGCGGCGGAAGCGGCGCGGCGCGCGGCGGAGCCGCCGCTGGTCCTGGTGCGTGCCGGGCAGCCGGCGGCGCGAGATCACCCGGCTCGGCGCCGATTTCGGCTGGGCGCTCGCCCGCGTTGCCAAGACGCAGCCCATGGACCTCGTCCTGCCGACCCTGCCGCGCCTTCAAGGCCTGATCGAGGAGACCATCGCCCCCTGGCCGGTGAAGCCGCGGGTGGTCGTGACGGAGGCGGAGAAGTTCCAGGCGTTCCGCTGTGCCCGCGCCGCGCTCGCCGCCTCGGGCACCGTGACGCTCGAACTGGCGCTTGCCGGCGTGCCCATGGTCGCGGCCTATCGCATCGGCTGGCTGGAGGCGCAGATCGGCCGGCGCCTGCTCCAAGGCACCAGCGTCGTGCTCGCCAACCGCGTCATCGGCGAGGACGTGGTGCCGGAACTGCTGCAGGAATTCCTCACCGTCCCGGTGCTCGCCGATGCGCTCGCCCGCACCATCGCCGACACGCCCCTGCGCGCGCGGCAGCTGGCCGGTTTCGCCAGGCTCGACGATATCTTCGGCATCGCCGACGAGCATCCCAGCGTGAAGGCGGCCCATGTGGTGCTGCGGCTGGCGCGGGACGGCCGGCCGGCGTCGCTGACGGCGCCGTAGGGGGGCCTTCGGCGGATGGTCGCCTGCGGCGGAGTCTTGCGCTGGGCCCCGGCTCTCCTTCCGCTGACGCTCCAGTCGGCCGGGGCGCGAGGGCGGTTTCCCAGCCCAGCGACGGCATAGCCGTGGTTCCCCGGCCAAGCGACGGCGCAGCCGGAGCGCCGAGCCGGGGTCCAGGGGAGACTCCCGCGCAGCGGGCAATCCCCCTGCGGCCAATGCCACCAAAACACGCGGAAGGATTCCCGGCCCAGGGAATGTTTCCTTTCCGTTCCCCTCCGCGGCAGGCTCTGCCAGTATGGCGGGGATCAAGCCGGGGCATGCGGAACGATTCGCGTGCCTGAGGCCCCGCCCTTCTGCTATCGAGCACCCATGTCCGATACCGATGACCTCTTCGGGGCGTCCTCGCCCCGTCCCGCCCCCAAGCCTGCCGCTGCCGCGAAGTCCAAGGCGGCTGCCGTGCCCGCCATGGCCTCCGACTACACCGCCGCCCATATCGAGGTGCTGGAAGGCCTGGAGCCGGTGCGGCGCCGGCCCGGAATGTATATCGGCGGCACCGATTCCAAGGCGCTGCACCACCTGTTCGCCGAGGTGATCGACAATTGCATGGACGAGGCCGTGGCCGGACACGCCTCCTTCATCGAGGTGGAGCTGGGGGCGGACGGCTACCTCACCGTGACCGACAACGGCCGCGGCATCCCGGTGGAGGACCACCCGAAATTCCCCGGCAAGTCGGCGCTCGAGGTCATCATGACCACGCTCCATGCGGGCGGAAAGTTCGACAGCAAGGTCTACGAGACCTCGGGCGGCCTGCACGGCGTCGGCGTTTCGGTGGTGAACGCGCTCTCCGACGATCTGGAAGTCGAGGTCGCGCGCAACCAGACCCTCTACCGCCAGAGCTTCTCCAAGGGCGTGCCCCAGGGCCCGCTGAAGGAGGTCGGCCGCATCACCAATCGCCGCGGCACCCGCGTGCGCTTCCATCCCGACCCGGAGATCTTCGGCGCCTCGGCCCATTTCGAGCCCGCCCGCGTGTTCCGCATGGCGCGCTCGAAGGCCTATCTGTTCGGCGGCGTCGAGATTCGCTGGTCGTGCGACGGCGCGCTGGTGAAGGGCACGGACGTGCCCGAGAAGATGGTGTTCCGCTTTCCCGGCGGCCTGCGCGACTATCTTGCCGGCGATCTCGAAGGCCACACGCTGGTGCATGCGGACATCTTCTCCGGCCGCATCCAGAAGGCGGGCGGGCACGGCTCGGTGGAATGGGCGGTGGCGTGGGTGGCGGACGGCGACGGAGGCATTTCCTCCTATTGCAACACCATCCCGACGCCCGACGGCGGCACCCACGAGAACGGCCTGCGCACGGTGCTGCTCAAGGGCCTGAAGGACCACGCGGAGCGTTCCGGACAGGGCAAGCGCGCCGGCATCGTCACCGGCGACGACGTCATCACCGGCTGTGCCGCCATGCTCTCGGTGTTCGTGCGCGAGCCCGAGTTCCAGGGCCAGACCAAGGACCGGCTCGCGACCCAGGAGGCCGCGCGCATCGTCGAGCAGGCGCTGCGCGACCCCTTCGACCACTGGCTCGCCGCCAATCCGGTGCAGGCGAGCCGGCTGCTCGACCATGTGATCGACCGGGCCGAGGAGCGGCTGCGCCGCAGGCAGGAGAAGGAGGTCTCGCGCAAGACCGCGGTGCGCAAGCTGCGCCTGCCGGGCAAGCTCGCCGACTGCTCCAACACCGAGGCGGCGGGCTCCGAACTGTTCATCGTCGAGGGCGACTCGGCCGGCGGCTCGGCCAAGCAGGCGCGCGACAGGAAGACCCAGGCGGTGCTGCCGCTGCGCGGCAAGATCCTCAACGTCGCCAACGCCACCCGCGACAAGCTGGCGGCGAACCAGCAGCTCGCCGACCTCGGCCAGGCGCTGGGCTGCGGCACGCTCACCCACTACCGCGAGGCGGACCTGCGGTACGAGAAGGTCATCATCATGACCGACGCGGATGTTGACGGGGCGCACATCGCCTCGCTCCTCGTCACCTATTTCTACCGGCAGATGCCGAAGCTGATCGAGGAAGGGCACCTCTTCCTCGCCGTGCCGCCGCTCTACCGCATCACGCAGGGCGCGAAGACGCTCTATGCCCGCGACGACGCCCACAAGGACCTGCTGCTGAAGAAGGAATTTTCGGCCAAGGGCAAGGTGGAGGTGGGCCGCTTCAAGGGTCTCGGCGAGATGATGCCGGCGCAGCTCAAGGAAACCACCATGGACCCGCGCACCCGCACGCTCCAGCGGGTCGGCATCGAGGACGCCGAGCGCGCCGCCACCGCCGATCTGGTGGAGCGCCTCATGGGCAACAAGCCGGAGGCGCGCTTCGCCTTCATCTCCGAGCGCGCGGCCTTCGCCGACGAGGAATTGCTGGACATCTGAGCAGGCGCTTCCGGCCGCGAGCGGATGCGGAGCCGGCGCACGGGAACCTGATCCCGTTTCCCGCCTTTCCCCGACCGGGGGAAGGGTGTAGACACCTTCGCCCCACACCGCCGGCTGCCTCCCGCGCCGGCAGCGTCAGGAGAGGAAGATGGCGGATCAGAAGGCGCGCATCGCCGTGCTCGGTGCCTCCGGCTACACCGGATCGGAACTGGTGCGCCTGCTGCTGCGCCATCCGCGGGTCGAGATCACCGTGCTCACCGCCGACCGCAAGGCCGGGCAGGCGATGGCGGACGTGTTTCCGCAGTTCGCGCCGTTCCCTCTGCCGAAGCTCGTCACCATCGAGGAGGCGGACTTCTCGGCCGTGGACCTCGTGTTCTGCGCGCTGCCCCACGCCACCACCCAGCAGGTGGTGAAGGGGCTGCTGGAAAAGCACCCGACCCTCAAGGTGGTGGACCTGTCCGCCGACTTCCGCCTGTCCGATCCCGGCGCCTACGAGCAGTGGTACGGCCACCCGCACGGCGCGCTCGACCTGCAGAAGGAGGCGGTGTTCGGGCTGGTGGAGATCTACCGGGAGGAGATCCGCAAGGCGCGGCTCGTCGCCAATCCCGGCTGCCACACCACCACCGCCATCCTGCCCATCGTGCCGCTGCTGGAGGCGGGGGCGATCGAGCCGGACAGCATCGTCATCGATTCCAAGACCGGCATGTCCGGCGCCGGCCGCTCCGCCAAGGAGGCGATGCTGTTCTCGGAAATCTCCGAGGGCACGTTCGCCTATTCGGTGGGCTCGCACCGGCACATGGGCGAACTGGACCAGGAATATTCCAAGGCCGCCGGCCGGCCGGTGACGCCCATGTTCGTGCCGGTGCTCTCGCCCATGAACCGGGGCATCTACGCCACCATCTTCGTGCGCACCACCGGGGCGAAGGCCGAGGACCTGCACCAGATCATCGCCACCTACTACAAAGGCGAGCCCTTCGTGCACGTCCTGCCGTTCGGCCAGGTGCCGCTCTCGCGCCACACCCGCGGGTCGAACATGGTGTTCATCGGCGTGGCGGCGGACCGGGTGTCCGGCCGCGCCATCATCGTCTCCACCCTGGACAACCTGGTGAAGGGCGCCTCGGGCCAGGCGGTGCAGAACATGAACCTGGTGCTCGGCTTCCCCGAGACGCTGGGCCTGGAGCAGATCGCGCTGTCGCCGTAGCGGCCAGCGCGCTCCAAATCATGGGCGGAGAACGCGGTGGCCGATCAGCGTGCGATGCAGGCTGATCGGCGCTTGCTCTAGTTCGCCAGCTCGCGGGCGATGATGAGGCGTTGCACCTCGCTCGTGCCCTCGACGATCCGCAGCACCTTTGCCTCGCCCAGCAGCCCCGACACGTCGAACTCCTCGAACACGCCGTAGCCGCCGTGCACCTGGATGGCGATGTCGGCGATTTCGCTCGCCATCTCACTGGCGAACAGCTTCACCATCGAGGTCTCGGTGCGGAACGGCCGGCCGGCGTCGGAGATGGCGGCGGCGTTGCGCACCATCAGTTCGGCGGCGTGGATCTTGGTGAGCGCGTCGGCGAGCGGGAAGGCGACGCCCTGGTTGGCCAGGATCGGCGCGCCGCCCACCTTGCGCTCCGCGGCATAGGCGCGGGCGAGGTCCACCGCCTTGCGCGACAGGCCGAGCCCGGTGGCCGCCACCAGGATGCGGCCGATGGAGAGCGTGGTGAGGATCTGCTTCAGCCCGTCGCCCCGGTTGCCCACCATGTTGGCCTTGGGGATGCGGCATTCGTCGAGATAGAGCTCGACGGAATCGGCGATGCGCCAGCCGATCTTGCGCCCCGCCTTGCCCACCCGGAAGCCGGGCGTGCCCACCGGCACCACGAAGGTGGACAGGCCCTTGGCGCCCTTCTCAGGGTCGGTCACCGCGATGATGGTGGAGAGGCCGTGGAGCGGCGTGCCGCCGTTGGTCGAGAAGATCTTGGCGCCGGTGAGCACGAAGTGGTCGCCATCCTCTACCGCGCGGGTGCGGGTCGCCGCCACATCCGAACCGCCATGCGGCTCGGTGACGCCGAAGGAGGCCACCATCTCGCCCCGGCACAGGGGCGCCAGCCATTTCTCCTTCTGCTCCGGCGAGCCATATCGGGAGATCACCGTCATGGGCGCGCTGTTGCACAGATAGATGGCGGCGAACCCCGGCTCCACCCGCGCCAGCGTCTCCGCCACGATGGCCGCGCCGCGCGTGCCCATGCCGCCGCCGTCATAGGCCTCCTCATAGGCCGTTCCCATGAAGCCGAGGGCGAGGAATTCCTTCACCAGCTCGGTGGGGAATTCGTGGCGGTCGACGAAGGGCTTGATGCGGGGCGCAAGCACCTGCTGGGCGAACGCCTCCAGGCTCGATTTCAGCAGGGTCTCGTCGTCGGACAGATCGAGCAGCATGGCATCCTCACTGGGCTTTGGCGCGGAACGTGTGGAAGGTGGCGCGGGCGGCCGGGGCGGAGCAGGTCGCTCCCGGCGCAGAAGACGGGCGCCGCGCGTCGAGGACGATCGCCAAGACGCGCTCGTCCCGGTCGAGCCGCCGGAGTGCCGCGGCGCACCGCTCCGTGCGCCTCTTCGGCGATGACGCCCCTGGTATCGGTCAGGGGCGGCCTCACTGGGTATGGGCCGGGAGCCACATGGCGATCTCCGGCCACGCAATCACCGCGCCCAGCGCCACGATCTGGAGCAGGATGAAGGGCCACACGCCGGCGAAGATATCGCTCAGCGACACCTCTGGCGGCGCCACGCCCTTCAGGTAGAAGGCGGCCGGGCCGAACGGCGGCGACAGATAGGACAGCTGCATGTTCATGCAGAACAGGATGCCGAACCAGACCGGGTCGTAGCCGAGGCTTTTGATGATCGGCACGAAGATCGGCATGGTGAGCAGCGCGATGCCGATCCAGTCGATGAAGCAGCCGAGCACGATCAGGATGCCCATCATCAGCAGCAGCGTGCCGAGCGGGCCGAAGCCCAAATCGAGGATCTCGCCGCGCAGGAAATCGGTGCCGCCGGCCAGCGTGTAGATGCCCACCAGCGCCGAGGCGCCGAAGAAGATCCAGGTGACCATGGCGACCGTGCGCCCGGTCTGCACCACCGAGTGGCGCAGGTTGGCGAAGGTGAACTGGCCGTTCACGGCGAGGATCGCGAGGGCACCGAGGGTGCCGAGCGCGCCCACTTCGGTGGGGGTGGCGATGCCGGTGTAGAAGCATGTCATCACGAAGGCGATGAGCAGCGCCGGGGCGATCAGCTGGCGCATCTCGGCGAGGCGCTGGGAGAGCGGGACGGCATATTCGCGCGCGTCCGGCAGCGGGGCGAGTTCAGGCCGGCGCCAGCAGATGAACACCGTATAGGCCGCATAGAGGCCGGCCAGCAGAAGTCCCGGGCCGATCGCCGCCATGAACAGCTTGCCGATGGAGACCTGGGCCACGAGGCCGTAGACGATGAGCACCACCGAGGGCGGGATCATGGTTCCGAGCGAGCCGCCGGCGCAGATCACGCCGCTGACCAGGCGCTTGTCGTAGCCGCGCCGGAGCATGGCCGGCAGGCAGACGAGGCCGAGGGTGACGATCTCGGCGCCGATCACGCCCACCATGGCGGCCATGATGGTGGAGGCGACGATGGTGGCCACCGCCAGTCCGCCGGGAATGCGCCCGACCAGCAGGTGGAGCGACTTGAACATGCCCTCCACCAGGCCGCTGCGCTCCAGGATGCAGCCCATGAGCACGAACAGGGGCACCGAGATCAGCGCGTAGTTGTTCATCAGCGTGAAGATGCGGCTGACGATCAGGAAGAAGCTCTCGGTGCCGAAGAGGATGAAGCCGAAGACGCCCGCCGTGAATGCGGTCACGAAGGCGAGCGGGAGGCCGATCACCATCAGCGCGACCATGAGCGTCACGATCAGGAGCGTGCCGTATTCGATGGACATGGGATACCTGTGCCGGTCGGAGGGCAGGCGGGCTCAGTCGAGCGGGCGGGATGTGGCGTCGGCGGTGTCGGCCGGCGGCCCCACCTGGCCGCGCAGGCGGCGGGCGAGGTTCACCAGCGCCTGGGCCAGCATGAGCGCGGCACCGACCGGGATGGCGATCTTCATGACCATGGGCGTCGGCGCGTTCCAGGCCGTGCCGGTGGTCTCGAAATCGTGGATCGAGGGCAGGGCCTGGGCGATGCCGAACCAGACGAGCGCCACCAGCACGGCGATGATGATGAGGTCGGACGCGATGTCCGACAGGTATTTCAGGCGCGCAGGCAGGAGGTTGTAGATCACGTCGATGCGCACGTGGTCGCCGCGCTGGAGCGCGCCGGCACCGGAGAGCATGTAGTGGATGCCGGCCAGCGCAATCACGAGATCCGCGCCCCAGACCGTCGGCGCGTTGAAGATGTAGCGCGCCCCCACGTCGTAGGCGGTGATCAGGAACACGATGAAGTAGATCCAGGCGATCGCGTCGCTGAAGGCGGCGCTCGCGCGGTCGAACCGGTTCATGGGGCTCTCCTCATGGGATGGGCGCGCGGACGGGTGCCCGCGCCCCGCGCGCTCATTCTCAGCTATGCCGGACGATCCGCTCCGCCCGGCGCGCGCGTCAGCCGATGAGGCCGCGGCTCTTGAGGTAGGCCACCTGGCCGTCCACGGCCTTCTTGCAGAGCTCGTTCTTCTGCGCGTACTGCTGCCAGACCTCTTCGGCCGTGGTGCGGAACTTGCGCCGACCTTCGGGGGTCCAGGCGATGAGCTCCACCTTCTTGTCGGCAAGGGCGACGGCGGTGGACGCATCCTGGCGCGCCACCGATTGGATCATGTCGCGGCAGAAGTCGCGCACGCCCACGGTGAGGATCGCCTTGAGGTCCGGGGTCAGCGCGTCCCAGCGGTCCTGGTTTACCGAGACGTCGCCCACCGGCATGGAGTGGAAGCCGGGGAACAGCGCCCACTTCGCCTTCTCGTGGAGGCCGATCTCGGCGTTCATGCCGAGCGTGCCCCAGTCCGCCGCCTCGATGACGCCGCGGTCGAGGCCGCTGAACACCTCGGTGCCGGGCAGGTTCACCGCCACCACGCCGAACTTGGCGAAGATGTCCGCCGACATGCCCTGCGGCAGGCGCATCTTCAGGCCCTTGAGGTCTTCAGGGCCGCGCACCGGGCGCGACACGGGGATCGATTCCATGCCCCACCAGGCGACGCCGATGGGGTAGATCTTGAACGGCTTGTAGATCTCCTTCAGCAGATCGAGGCCGCCATAGTTCTCGAAATAGTCCTGCGCCTGGTAGGGAGTGTCGTAGGCGCCGTTGAGGTCGCCGATGACGCCGAAGGCCGGGTTGCGTCCGGTCCAGTAGACGGTCGCGGGATGATGGCCGTCGAGCAGGCCGCGCGAGACCGCGTCCAGCGTCTCCTGCTGCCCCACCGCAGCCCCCGAGGCGAGGGCGGTGATCTGCAGCCGCCCGTCGGTCATGGCCTTGACGTTCTCGCAGAAGCGCTCGAACGCCTGCTGGTTCACGGTCCCCGCCTGCCACAGCGTCTGGATGCGCCAGCGGTGGGTCTTCTGGGCAATCGCCGGCGCGGCCAGCGTCGCGGCGGCGGCGAGTGCAGCCCCGCCCGCGATCATGTTGCGTCTCGTAACCATGTGTTCCTCCCAATTTTTGTGTCTTCGAGTCGGATTACGCTCGTTTTGTTTTTGTCTTCTTGGTCTTACTTGAACAGCGCCGGATCCATCTTGGGCAAAGGATCGGCGATCCGCACGGGCGGGTACGCCATGAGGTCGAGGATCTGGGTCTTCACGTCGATGCCGTCCGCCACCTCCGCCAGGACGAGCCCGTCGGGCTCGACCCGGAATACCGCCCGTTCGGTGATGATCAGCGCCTCCTGGCCCAGCTGGCGCACCCCGTCCCGCACGCGGTAGGTGATGCTGTCGGCGGCCTGGACGAACTTACCGACCTTGCCCTCCCTGAGGATGGAGAGCCGCCCGTCCTGAAAGCCGCATTCGAGGCCCGCGGTGGTGAAGGTGCCGGTGAAGACGAGGCGGCGCGCGTTCGCGGCGATGTCGATGAAGCCGCCGGCGCCGGGATTGGCGGCGCCGAACTTGCTGACGTTCACGCATCCGGCGGCGTCGAACTGGGCGAACGCCAGTGCCGCAAACGGGCACAGGCCGCCGTCGATGAAGTCGAACTGGGTCGGCCCGTCCAGCAGGGCCTCCGGGTTCCAGTTGGCGGAGAACTGCCACCCGCTCATCACGAACCCGCCGAACGGCCCGTGCTCGGTGGTGAAGTTGTAGTCGTAGAGCTTGTCGCCGGTGAGCAGTCCCTCCTCGGCCATCACCTGTGGCGTGTCGGAGGAGGCGCCGAAGCCGAAGATCGAGACCTCGCCCGGACGCACCTCGCGCGCGGCGCGCCGGGCGATGACCTTGTCCGCCGAGATCGGCAGCGGGCCGAGGTCGAGCGGATGGTTCGCCATGCCGAGATAGCCCGGGTCGTAGTCGACCCCGGTGCTCATCACCATCTGCGGGTCCACCACCACCGCGTCCACGAGCACGCCGGGCACCCGCACCGCGGACACCGGGCGCGAGTGGCGTGGCACGATCCGCCGCACCTGGGCGATCACCTTGCCGCCCGAGGCCTTCACCGCCAGCGCGATCTGGAGGTTGCTGGAGAGCAGCGGCTCGTCCTCCCACGAGAGGTTGCCGAACTCGTCGGCAGAGGAGGCGCGGATGATGCCAACGTCGAGCGGCCAGGAGGGATAGAACAGGTGCTCCTCGCCGCGGAACTCCACCACCTCGATCAGGTCGTCCTTGCAGCGGTCGGTGAACTTGCCGCCGCCGAGGCGGGGGTCCGCATAGGTGCCGAGGCCGATCTTGGTGAGATAGCCGGGCGAGCGGCGCGCCACCTCGCGCAGCCAGTGCATGGTGGCACCGATGGGCCAGGAATAGGCCTCCACCTTGTTCTCGCGGATCAGCCCCATGAGGGCCGGGCGCCGCCGGTCCGGGGATTGACGGGGTTGATGTAGGAGCCCGACACGATGCGCTTCATGAGCCCTTCGCGGGCCACATGGTCCATGCCGCGGATGTCCACCGCGTCGCCGGTGCCGACCGGAAAATAGAAGGTGAGCCCGCGCGGCGTGCCGGAAGCGGCGAAGCGCTCCCCCACCGCCTTGAGAACGGTGTCCGGCGTGATCCAGCCGATCACGCGACGCAGGCCACCGTGTCGCCGTCGCGGATCAGACCGGCCGCCGCCTCGGCGGAGACCATCTTGCTGCGGGCGAGGGA
>NZ_JBNFNU010000048.1:0-16660 GCF_057364445.1 Xanthobacter sp. BG11Y11_SDJG | reverse complement strand
GCCCGACGCGCCCCGCCCCGGGCGGCGGCGGCCTCGAAATTCCAGCTGGCGCCCAGGGCGCCGCCCGCGGCGTCGGCATGTTTTCTCGGGCAGTTGCCGGATCTGGCGAACATGGGCGCGAACGTGCTGTTGTCCGGCGCGGACACGGTTTCTCAGGCCGTCGGCGGGCCCGAGATCGGCTTCCGCTTCAAGATGCCGTCCGAGGTCATTCCGGACGCAGCCGGCAAACTGGCGAGTTCGTTCGGCGTGAAGGTTCGTGATCCGAAGGACATGTCGATCTTCGAGCGAGCGATGTACAACGCCAACGCCTACGGGACGCTGGGCGTCCTTTCGGGTGGGGCTCTGGCTCCGCTTGCCGCCTCCCGAGCGGCTTCCGGCGCTGCCAGGCTGCCCAAGTTCGGCGACACGCTGCTCGAGAGCTACTCCGCCGCGCCTGGTCGCGCCGTGTTCGGCGAGGCGCTCGCGGGAGCCGGCGCCGGGGCGGGCAAGACGGCATCGGAAGCGCTTGTGCCTGACGATGTCAGGCAATCGGGGACAGTGGGCGCCGTGGGCGGCGCACTGAGCGACCTGTTCGCGATGCTCCTCGGCGGCACGGCGGGTGGCATCAGCGCCAATCTGGCAACGGGCCTCCCCCAGGCCGCGGCGACCGCGCGCGGCTACGCGCGCGCGCCGGAGATTCCCGTCGATCTGGAAACCGGAAGCTGGGCGCGCAATCGCGATGCCGATCAGGCGGCGCGCTATGTCCAGCGGCACGCGACCAACCCCCAACAGGCCGCGGAGAACATCGCAGCCGGCGCCAACGAATACCGGGCGATGGAGGCGCCGGTTCCGTCCGTCGGCGCCCTCTCCAAGGATCCCGGCGTTGCAGCCGTGGCGGCGGCGGAGCGCAACCGAAATCCCTCGAAGTTCGCCCAGCGGGACATCGATATGCGCGATGCTGCCATGGGAGAGCTCACGGGCATGGTTCCGCCCGGCGCTGATCCGCGGCGCGCAACGGAGTTCATCCGCGGCGAGGTGGACAACCGCATCGGCGAAGCCAGGAGTGCCGTGACCGCCGCCGAGGGCAACCTGGCGGCTGCGGAGCAGGCTCAGCGCGAGGTCGCCGGCCGGGTCGCGCCGTATGCCGGCCGGCGCGGCGACGCGAGCGTAGCCCTCGATCGGTCCATTATCGCGGGCAGCCTCGAGCCCATGGACGAGGCGCGGCGCGCCGCGTTCAACGCGGTGCCGCGGGATGCTGAGGTTCCCGGGGCAGCCCTCACCCGATGCGCCGCGGCGCGGTTCGCCGTTCGGCGCAGCACCTGCCAGAAAACGCCCGGGCCGAGGTTCTGCCCGAGCGCTGGCTTCAGGACTTCGAGAGCCTTCTGCAACGAGACGCTCGGGGCCACGTGACCGGCGTTCGCGACGTCTCGTTCGGCACGATCAACGATCTGCGCCCCATCCTGGCGGCAGAAATCGCCCGCGCCCGACGCGATGGCGCACCGCCTCCCTACATCGACAATCTCGAGCGTCTCCGGCTCCAGATCAATCGGGCCACGGAGCAGCAGCCGGAAGCTCAGGAGGCCATGCGCCACTTCGAGCAGGTCTATGCTCCCGTCTGGGGGCGGCAGGCCGGCGAAGCCTATCGCTTCAGGCAGGAGCTCAACGTTGATCGGCGCCACCGGACCTCGGCGCCGCCGACGGCGACGGCCGGCCGCTTCCTTGCGACCGGGCCGGGAGCTCGCGAGAAGGCCGAGGCGCTTGCCCGGGTGGTCCGCTCGATCGACGATCCCACGAACCGCGCCGCGGCCGAGGATGCCGTGCGCAGCTACATCATGAGCGATCTGACGCGGACCATTGGAGCAGATGGCCGGATCAGCGCGAGCTATCTTGCGCGATGGTTGAATGGGCCGAGCGGATGGGGCGAGGCGCTCCTCCAGTTTCCGTCCGTTCGCGCGGAGGTGCAGCGGCTGCTAGACGACGTCAGGGCGGGCCACGCCACGCGCAATCGAATGGCGGGCGAGCTGGAACGCGCCGGGGCGTCGCTCCAGCGCACGCGCGCCGACGTCGACGCCTCCGCCCTCGCGGTCACGCTGGGCAAGGAGCCGACCAAGGCGGCCGCGGCGGTCCTCAATAGCGGCGATCCCGAACGCGCCATGCGCGAGGTGGTGGACACGGTCTCCCGGGATCCCGCAGCCAAGGCAGGTTGGGAGCGCGCCGTGACCGAGCACCTGATCCAAAAGGCGACGACCGCGGCGCCGGGCGCGATCAGCGAAGGCACTTTCGCGCCAGACTTCCGGCGCCTGGCCGAGACGTTCCGTTCATACGAGCGGGCCCTTGCGGTGCTCTACACCGGGCAGCCGGGCAAAATGCAGGCGCTGCAGCGCGCCCAGAAGCTGCTGGAGGCCGGCGCTCGGGCAGCCGCCACCGCGGCGCCGGGTTCCGTGGACGACGCGAACCGCGGCCTCTGGCGGGTGCTTGAGCTCGGCCTGAAGGCGACGTTTGGCATGCTGAAGGGTGGCGGCATCAACCGAACCCTGAAAGTCGCCGTCGGTGCCGACGCAAATTCCGAGTCGATGGCTCAGCGCCTCATCACGCGCATGATGTTCGACCCCGAGCTCGCCGAGCACCTGCTGACGCGCGAGGTCAAGGACGTAGGGTCGGCGGCCTGGAACGGGAAGCTGCTGCGGCTGATCGGCTTGACGGAGGCGGCCAAGGAGGTCGGTAATTGGGACTGAGCGCGAGAGAGCTCTGACGCCTGGCGATTGCTCCCAGCGCTCTGGAGGCAATTCGCCATGGCCTACCGGACGAAGCCATTCCCGGCGCCCACTGTTGACCTAGAAGCGCGATTTCTCCTCGCGAAATATACGACCAGGCAGCTTGCCGCGAAGGTCGGGGTGAGCCCAAGGACGATCGATCGCTACGTTCAAGCTGGGTATCTGCACGAGCCGCTGCGAACGCCGGGCGGGCATGCGCGCTTCGACGAGACGCACGTCGAAGCGATCCTGGCGGGCCAGGCGGAGGTTCGAGAAGCTGCCGAGGCGGCCCGCCTCGCGGCAGAAGAGGCTGCCAAGCGCCCCCGCACCCGGCGGGGGATGAGCTACGATCAGTTCTTCGCCCGGCTGGAGTGGCGGCGCATGCTCGCCCAGTGGGATTACGAGGCGAAGGAGCGGGCCGCCAAAGGCGAGCCGCCGCCAAAGTCATGGGACGATGCCGCGAAAGCCTTCCGGGGGTGGCTCAAGCAGGAAAAGGAACGAGAGCGGGCCGAGAAAGTGGCCAAGTCGCAGTTGCTGGCAACGTGGCTGGCTCCGCCCGACGCGCCGACGGCCCCGAAGAAGGGCGGGCCGAAGGAAAGGTAGGGGCGCGCGGGCTCGCATTGCCGAACTGCAGGAAAGAGCCGCCATGTGCAGCGAAATTACCCTGGCCGAGGTCACCAAGAGCCTGCGCCGCATCGCGGTCTCTGCCGAGGCCGAAGGCGGCGCGCCCGGCCTGTCTGTGGCTCGCGCCGCCTGGATGGACGTGGCGAAGCTGAACTGCCTCGTGGTGGACAAGAGCGAGAGCGCGGACATCGTCCACACGATCAGCGATAAGCCGATGTCCGAAGTGGAGTGGGTGGCGGCATATGGGGTGGCTTAATGCTGGTGGCCCCGTCCGATGTCTGCAATAGTTGTTCAGTTTAGATTACAAATTACAGCGCGGCATCTATCTCATCTTTTCATATATGACGACGCGGTTGCGCCCTGCACCCTTCGCCTCATATAGTGCGTGATCTGCCTTGTTGATCAGATCGGCCGGTGATGACGTGCGGTCGATCTTGGTGACGGCAACGCCGATGCTGACCGTCACCGCTTCGAGGTCGGCTTCCGTCGGGCACGGGATCATCGATTGGATCGCGGCGCGCATGCGCTCGGCGATCATCATGGCGCCGTCCCTTTCGGTCGCCGGCAGGATCGCGACGAATTCCTCGCCGCCGTAGCGGGCCGCGAAGTCTCCGGGTCTGCGGATCGAGTGGGAGATTTGCTTGGCAATGCGTGCGAGCACCACGTCGCCCACGCTGTGCCCGTGCTTGTCGTTGACGCGCTTGAAATGATCCACGTCGATCAGAAGAACCGCGAGGGAAGTCCGATGCCGCACAGCGCGGCGAAATTCCGTGGTGAATGCCAGATCAAATGCCCGGCGGTTCGGGAGACCAGTCAACTGATCGGTCACGGCAAGAACTTCGAGCTGCTCTTCCATGTCCTGGCTGCGCACCAGTGCCAGGCGCAGGAACCGGATCAGGACGATGAGCAGGACGCACATGGCTGCCGTCAATGCGAATGACGTCAAAGCGCTTTCGGTCCATTCGCTCATGGCTGCATCGGTAGAAATCCCGACTGAGAGATAGAGCGGAAAATCACCGATTTTCTTATAAAGATAGTAGCGCATCACCCGGTCGAAGACGGACCGGTCTGCGAAAGGTTCGTCGGGTCCTTTCAGTATGCGCTGAAACACGGGTGATGAGGCGACGCTCGCGCCGGTGTTGCCTTTCCCGTCGGTCGAAGGGTGCCTCAAGATCACCGTCCCGTCCGCGCGGGTAAGTGCGATGACACTCTTGGGACCGAGATCCACATTGTCCAGCAGCGATCGGAAAAACGCGATTCGCAGGGCAGCCATGACAACGCCATCGAACTGATCGCCTGGGCCGGTGACGCGGCGGCTCAGCGCAATGCTGGGATCGCCGTTCCGCAATCGGCTCTCAAACGGCGTGCTGACATAGGTCCCGAGGCGGCCCTCCTTATGGGCTGTAAAATAGTCGCGGTCGGCGAAATTTCCCACCCGCGGCGGTACGGCGCCGGAATCGTAGACGATGGTGCCTTCCCGATCGAGGACCAGCATTGACCCCAGGAATTGAGCGCTGGCGGCCCGATCGAAAAGCACCATCTGGCGAATGTCTGGCGGAAGTTCGCTCACACCAGAGGTGGCGACCGCATCCTCCACGCCACGCAGGGAAGATCGATCACGCTGAGATTTCGGCCGATTGAGGCGGCGACGGTATTCAGTACGTTCTCGGCCGAGTGCACCGCCAAAAGCCACGTCGCCTGATAGGACCGCCGCAGCGCCAGAGTCTGCGCGACAATGATGATCCCGATCAGGGCTGCCACCAGGAGCGGCACGTATCCGCCACGAACCAGCCGCCGCATTCCTAAACCCGCTTGGCCGGAAGGCTTAGTTCCAGGCGCTACATTCAAGGAGCGAGCCGGGCAACCTCTGAGGGACATCGGCCGCCCGGCTCTTCGCCCGCCCGGTCAGGGCTTGGACGGACGTTAGGTCAATTTTTTATAGCAGGTGCCAGCTTCGCCGCGGACAAAAGACCGTGCGATCCGGGGCCAAAATGTGCAGCCTATGGTCGGAGACCGCGACGGAACCGCTTCCCTAGATTGCATTTCTCCTTCCTTAACGTTACGCCCCATTCGGCAAGGGAGTGATCGGCTGGGGATTCGCAACGAATGGATTTCAGGACTGTCGCTGTTCGAGACTGGATGCGCGTCGTTTGCTACGAACGGTTCTGCGCTTCCGTGCCCGACATTATGCTTGGCCAATGGCCAGCATCTTTCGATAGGGGCATGGACAAGCCCTGGAAGCTCTGGATTGCCGACACCGACGCCGAACGTCGAGCGCTTGATCGGGCGCTCGGTCAGCCAGTGCCCTTCAGCAAGGGCTGGCCGGATTTTCGTGCGGGACCGGATTTCGTCAACTCGGGGCCGAGCCGCGGAATTGCTTTCGTCGCGCTCTACCCACCTCCGGCGCTCGGCCTGCCTTGGATCACGCTTCGCTCCATGCCGGGGAGCCCGATAGGCTATCGCCATCGTTATGTCTGGGCGTGCGACGAGACGCTCGCCGATGCAGTGGCCCATTTTCGGAGCTTCTCTGAAGCCGATCCGAAAGCCGCGCGCTTCCTTCCGGCGGGTGGGCCTGATCGGTCGATCGACCAACAAGCCCGCGACGGCGCGTCCACGGGCTGACCCTGCAAACCGGAGACGCGAAGTCAGGCCCCACGCCAGAGATGGAGAGCCGGGCGACAGGCGGGGGACCGCCGCCCGGCCCTTCCTCGCGCCGCACCTCATGCATCACCGCCGCTTCTCCTTGTCCGCCATTTCGTGCGCATGATCCTCATGGGCGGTCATCCGCGCAATGGCCTCGGCCGCCGCGATCAGCCTCGGGTGCGGTTGTGGCCGGCGGCCCCGTCAGCAGGCGTGCGCCGATGGCATGGGACGAGCCGTGAGCCGCGGGCGGGCCATGCGGGGCGCGGCGCCGGAGCCGCTCATCGGCTTAGCGAGGAGTGAGCCGGGCAGCCTGCAGGGGGTGACCGCCCGGCTCCCCACCTACCCGGTCAGGGCTTGGGTAGGCGCGGAACAGAATACCGGGAAATGGCCTGCCGCGCCACGCTCCCTCCCCTAACGAAAGGCGGGGCTTTTGACCTATCAGGTCCCGTCTTGCCGCACCCCGCGCGCCACAATTTGCAGGGCGCCGGCGGGCAGGGGACGTTGCAGCACCTTGGCGTCTTCCCAGGGGGCGCCCATCCAGATTTCGAACTCCTCTGGCTCGGTCAAGATCACCGGCATCGCCTTGGGGTGTATGGAGGCCACCGGCTCGCTCGGCTCGCATGTCAGGAAGCCGTAGAGGTCGGCGGTGACCTCGCCCTCGGCCTTCTTCCGTGTGCTGGTCCACGAGCACCAGAGTCCGGCAAAAAAGGCGAGGGGGCGCCCCTTGTCGAAAGCGAACCACACCGGCACCTTCTTCCCTTCGACGGTGTCGTACTCCGAGAAGCTGGTGAACGGCACGAGGCATCGGTGCGCCGTCCCGAGCCAGCGCCGCCAGTGCGGCGAAGCCGTGTTGCGGATGTTGGTGACACCCGGATCTGTGGTGCGGCCCTTCAATGCGAACACCGGGCTCGGCATCCCCCAGCGCGCCATCGCCAGCTCGCGACCCCCTTCGGCGCCCGTCCGCACTATCGGCGCGGAATAGTCCGGGAAGATGCCGGGCAGCGGCGGAAGGTTGCCGGTGCGGTCACGCATGGCGCGAGAAAGCGCGATGATGGCGGCTTGGCCCTTGGTCAGGCTGTAGAGGTTGCACATCAGCCATCACTCCGCCGCGTCGCCGTTGTCCACCACCAGGCGCACGCCCGCGCCGGGCGGATTGTCGGGCGGCCGCGGGGCCTCCACAATGTCCGGCAGATAGATCCCGCAGCGTGGCGCCAGCTTCGGCTGCCGCCGCTTGATCGCATCTGGCCGGGGGTAGGGGCAAGGGTAGGCAAGGCGGCTGAGGACCACTTCAAGGTCCGTGTCCGCCCCGTAGCGCTCGGCCAGCCGCGCCAGCCGCATACGGCCGCGTCGCTGGCACAGGACGCAGGCGATGCGCACGATCACATAGGGATAGTCCACCAGCCGGAGCATGGAGCATCGATTCCACAGACGGGGAGTTTGTTCCATATTTGTTCTTCATTCGCTGAGGCGATCCACCACCTCCGGCGACGCGCTGTTGCTCACACGCCACGCTCACGCCTGAGTTGCTTAACCAACCGTTAACGCGTCTCGACAGTCGGCTGCATATCTCAGAGGATGCCCGAAAAGGTAGAGGGGATGGGGATGCGCAGCGGGGCATTGCGCGTCGGAGCAGCTGCGGCCGCGGCGTTGGTGCTGGCCGGATGCGTCACGACGGAAGTGGCACGGTTTCAGCCTAAGGGGCAGCAAGAGGCGATTGTCCGAGACGGGCAGCCGGCCCTCGTTTCGAAGCGAACGAAGACGGTCGCGCTCATTCGGCCCGCCGCCCGTGGCCTGCAGCCTGGCGCCCGGCCGGTGTACGTGGTCGGCGTCCTCAACGCGACCGGCACCCCGATCACGCTTCGAGCCTCCGATATCACGGTCGAGCAGTTGGTCGACGGCGAGCCCGCCCATGCGCTGAAGGTCTACTCGTACGAGGATCTCGTGCGGGAGGAACAGACCCGCCAAGTGGTCGCGGCAATCCTGGTGGGCGTCGCCGCCGGCGCCAACGCGGCCGCTGCCTCTAGGTCCGGCTATTACACGAACACCTCGCAAGTCTACTCGCGATACGGCACCGCGACCGTCGTCACTAGCGGTTATAGCCCCACCGCGAACGCCATCGCCCAGGCCAATGCCTCGTACCAGAACGCGCAGATGATCGACGCCGCGGTCGCGCGGGGCCAAGCGAACCTGGCGAACCTGGAAAGGGACGTCATCAAAGACAACACGATGATGCCGGGGGAGTGGTATGGAGGCCAAGTCGTATTCGACCCGCCGCAGACCACGACGGGAAACCAGAAGGCCTATCGCATCACGATCAACGTGGGAGGCGAACGCCACGAAGTCGACGTGTCCCAAGAGGCCCCCGCCAGGACCTGATCGGGCGCTGCCGTGGTCGTCGCCAGACGCGCCTAGGTGGCAGCGCCTGGTCGTCTGGAGCGGCACCCTAGGCCTTTCTGTCGTGCTGGCGGCGCTGCCCCTGGCAGGCCCCGTTCTTCGCCTCCTGCGCCAATTGGCGCGACCCTAGGCGGTCATCGTGCAACGCCGGCGCATCCAGGTCGTTTCCGGATTGGCGGCGCTGATCGTGCTTGGGGTGCTTTCGGGCAGGAAGGAGACGCCCGCGCCCCCGACTCCTCCGGCTCCCTTGGCACCGCCGGCGCGCTCGGCCCTGGTCTCTCCATCGAGCCCCGCCGTCCAATCGCCCTCTCAGGCCGCGCCGCCGGTTCGGCACCCGTCTGCCGCCGCCGCGGTGCGCTTGCGGGTCACAGGAACGGGCGTCGCGCTGCGCGGGGAGCCTTCTCGCGATGGCGCGATCCTGGATCGACTCTCCCGGCCTTTGGTGGTGGAGGCTCTGGAGAGCACTGGCGAGTGGGTGAA
This sequence comes from Xanthobacter sp. BG11Y11_SDJG, assembly GCF_057364445.1. Classification (NCBI taxonomy): domain Bacteria; kingdom Pseudomonadati; phylum Pseudomonadota; class Alphaproteobacteria; order Hyphomicrobiales; family Xanthobacteraceae; genus Xanthobacter; species Xanthobacter sp. BG11Y11_SDJG. The sequence continues at coordinate 7,787 of NZ_JBNFNU010000048.1, read as the reverse complement.
AGTGCGGCACCCCGTGACGGCTGTGGAAGGTTGGGTGTTCGCGAAGTTGCTCGAGGCTGAGGGAGACGCACCGCAGCCGGAGCAAAAGCCGCGGCCCGTGCCGCAGGTCCAGCCGCCTAGCGTTCCGGCTTTATCCGCTGCGGTGATTGTTCAGCGCCTGATGGCAGAGTCACGGGCGGCTTATCCCGGCTCGTGCGCGTGCCCGTATGACGTCGATCGGGGTGGGCGGCGCTGCGGTGCGCGGAGCGCCTATTCGAAGCCGGGCGGGTATGCGCCCATCTGCTACGAAAGCGACGTGACCGCGGCGATGATCGCAAAATTTCGTCAGAGGTGAGCTTGCGATAGAAGACTTTTTGCGCGGGGAGGGGGCACCAATCGAAATTGGCCTTGTCTTGTGGGTTATTCGCCCCTTCAATCTCGAAATGATATAACATATCTTCTGCTGCGGTGATGAGATTGTATCTAGAAAAACATCCTCTGGTTGAGCATGCTCGTTGGCCCTAGCTGGGTAGTGGAAACGCGGGGGAGTCCTCAGTGAGCCACTTCTGGTCTTCACGGATGAGAGCAGAGAGAAAATGACACGCATCGCGGTGGCGATATTCGGCGGCTTCGCGATGCTATCTGCTGCTGTGTTTTTCGCTGTCCCCCGCTACGAACTTGTAGGTTCAAATAGCGTTGGGATGCGGCCCTCAGCCGTCATGATCGAGACCTGGACCGGCAAGACGTGGGCGCTGAAGTGTCTGGATAGTGAATGCTCAACTTTGGCTTGGCAGGTTCCGCTCTTCGCCGTCGAGCCGACGCTGGGGGTGCCTGTCACGCCCGGAACCAACAAATAGCAGACCTGAATTCGATACTAACGCAGCGGTGCCTAGCTTAGCTCAGCCACGGCCAGGCGATCAGCGGGTCGACGGGAGAGCCATCGGGCCGGCGCTCGTAGTCCGCGAGGCGGAAACTCCAGCGGGCACCCGCGCGAACCCATGACAGTGGACCGTAGTGAGTGTCCACCTCCCCCCGCTCGCTCGCGAACACAGCATCCAGGCGCGTGATCTTGCCGGGTGCGTCGAGAACGCGCCGTTGGCTTTCGTCGGCAGCATCGATGATGGCGGGGAAGGGGTGCCACCGGATGCGGGGCAAGCCGAACGCGATGGCTGCAGCGAGCGCTTCGCGCGTCCATGTAGCCGTCGCTCTCGAGGCGGAAGCTCGCCGAGCAGAGGCCGCCGCGCCCGAGCGTTTCGACCATGTTTGGCTTTGGGGCTTCGGGGCCCTACTGGACCCCGGTGGCCATGGGTTGCCGCGGTGGACTTTGCACCGCCGCGTCGGCCCCGAAAAATGCTTGCGGGTGCTGCGATAGATGAAGCGGCCGCCGCATTCTACGCATGACGCCTCCCATACATAGAGCGAGGTTTCGGTCCCATCCTCACGCCAGAAAGGGTCGATGCGAACGAACCGATATTCCTGACCTTTGTAAACCCGTTTCATGTCTTGCCCTCGCAAGCAGCACTTGCCAGCACCTGCGGGCGCCGACGATTGTTGTTGATCCCAACTGCTGCCAGTGCTGCTTGCGCAGGAAAGAAAAGCATTTTTCCCTCTTTTTATTAATTTCATATTTGATCCACTTGTCGCGCTTTCTTTCTTTCGTGCGCAAGCAGCAGTGTCAGCATTCGGTCAGTCAGGCTCAGCTGGCGTGGCCCGCCCCGCCGCACGCTCGGCGGCATCTGCCTTAATCCGAACCTTTATGGATGCGCGCCGAGCTCGCTCGTGGGCGGCCCTTTGTGCGAAGCGACCGTGGACCGCGGGATTGATGGTCCAATGTGGGTGCCTGCCCTCGACCGGCGCGGCCCAGCCGGCGGTGCACAGCGCAGCCATTGCCCTTTGGACGCGAGCTTGCCTTGCGGGGCCCGTCAACCTTCGGATGGGCCGATAGTTCGTATAGAGGTCTCGCTCCCGGATTTCCTTCCGCTCGTCGGCCAGGACATAGCCGGCGATCCAAACGGCGTCGGAACCCTCCCCGCGGCTTCCTTCGGCGCTGCGCTCGACATACCAACGGTGCGGCAGCGCATAATCCAGGAGGAACCTCGCCGCCGCACGCGCGGTGTGCTCTCCGATCACGGGGAGCGGCGGTTCGATGGGGAGATCGCTCGCGCCCGCGCTGCTCGCCCATTCGATGAGGTGGAACAGCAAGGCGATCCTGGCCCATTCGCCTTCGAGCTTGCTGACCCATTCGCGAAGGCCAGAAGGGAGGTCCAATTCAGATAGCCACTGGTTCGCTTCGCCCAGCAGTTCCCGGCGAACGATGTCCGCGGGCGGCGCAAACCGGAAAGTGTCCAAGAAATCGGAGAGGCTCCGCAGTGCGTGGAGGTTTTCGGCTGCCGCGTGGATCGCGTTTTCGGCCGCCGTGTCGGGGGCCTGGTCGATGTCGTCGGACTGCCGGTCGATATGGACGATGAGGAAGCGTTGCAGAATGCCGTCCGAAGCCAGCCCGGCGTAGTGCTGGCGCAATACTTCCGGCTGCATGCCGCCGAGCATGCTCACGGCGACAGACGGCACGTGCACCGGTTCGCGGGACACTCGAATCACGCTGTAGGGTTGCCCCTGCTTTGCGCCGAGCCAGAATTCGCGGTCCTTGCTGCCCGCCCCCTTCTGCCGGTAGGCGTCAAAACCTCCGATCCAGCCGGCAAGTTCGTCCCGGACGCAGGCCAGGCCTCCCGGGTTATCAGCCAACACCGGCGCGAGCGCCTCCACCGTGGCGTCATTGACCATGACGGCGCGATGCCGCGGCCGGGTCGGCGCATTCTCTGCAGTGCGCTGCTCGCCTGATCCGCCCGGCTTTTTCCAGCGCGTGACCGCGTCATTGTATTGGGCCCGCCGCCTGTCGTTTTCCTTGTCCAGCTGGGCCTGAATTCGATAGAGCGGCTCGCAGGCAATTTTGATGGCGGGGGATTTCTTGGCGCCCGGCGCACCGTGCAGCATCCCCCACAGGATCGGCCTTTCCTTGTGGCCAGTGTCGTGCTGCTTCACCTGGATCTGCAAACTCGCCGGAACGATGCCGCTCAGGGCGACAAGGGCCGGCATAGCAATGCACCCTGGATCGTAGCCGCCGAGCCGGTGAGCCGCGTCCCGCGCCCATCGATCCAGCAGGTCGGGAAATATGCCATGCGGCAGCTGCGGCGGCGGAAGCATCTCGGCCCACAAATCTTCAGGTTCGGGCCAGAGATCCGACTGCGAGCCGTGGGGCGGCGGCGCTCCCAACGCATCTGGTGAGATTCCCGCGGCCTGCAGCACATCCGCGCCGGCGGCATCCGTGTCGATCCCAAATTCCACATCCACCAGCGCGTTGCCCGCGTCCCTCTTGGCGTAGCGGTAGGCGTTCTCGACCTTGCGCTCCAGCTCCTCCACCGACCACGGCGGCGCGCAGCGCTCGTTCCAGTGCTCTAGCATCAGCGCCAGGCACTCCCCCTCGCTGATGCCGTGGTCGCGCACGCGGTAGGCGACCTCCAATGCGGTCTGGTCCCCGAAGGCACCCTCGATCGCTTCCGGGGCATCGTGGGACAGCCAATGCGCCACACGAGCGATGTCTTGAGGCCGGTCGAGGAAATGGTCGTTGCCGGTGCGCTCCTGCTTGGCGGAGCGTGAGCACAGCTTCAGTAGGTCGGCCGGCGCCTCGGCGATCGGAAGGTCGTCTAGGACCGTGTAAACCCCGTCCTCGCGCTGCGTGCCCGCCAGGAACACGAACCCGGAGCGGCCGCGGATGTCGAGGCCCGGCATTGCCTGCTCGACGCTGTTCGCTATCTGCGCGTCGGTTCGGTAGAAGAAGTGCCAGCCCCCGGTGGGGGACCGCTGTGTGTAGGTCGGCGGCAGTGCGTCGAGGGCCTGCAGGTTCTCCAGCGACCGGGCCCCCTGCTTCCCTTTCTTCACGTCGAAATCAAGGATCAGGCCGCAGATCCCGCACGGTTTGGCGTCGGGCCAACGCGCCCACCATCCGCGGATCGTATCCTCGTCAGTGGTCGCGAGGCTCGGGAAGCCGGCGAGCGGCTTTCCGGTGTCCGGCCGGTGGGGGAAGACGCGAATGCCGCGGCGCGCCGCCGCGAGAGCATGGTGGAGCATTTCCGGCGATGCATCGCGCTCCGCCGGGGCCGATGCGGCCGGCAGCTGCGCGAAAGGCAAATCTGCGCCCCCGAAACTGCTCCCTCGGGCGTCCTCCGCCGGGGCATCGCGGAAGTGCACAGATTGCTCAACGCTCACTTCTGCTAGGTCACCGTCTTCGGCGAGCCAGCCTTCGGCTTCTCGAACCAACGCCTCGATATCAAAGCCAAGGGGAGGGGCGGGGACGATCCGAGGTGCGGGTGCGGGAGCAGGGGGTGGGGCAGATGCCGCGTTGTGCTCCATCGCCTGCTGAAAGATCAGGCCAAGGGAGCTCATCGTTCTCCCCGTTCGGAAAGGGGGCCGATAGCCATCACAGACTCTGCGATCCGCCGAGAACGCCTTGAATTCCCGCTTCCCGGCGCCAGGTAGACCGTCTCTACCCGGCCGGATTGGCCCTTGATAAACAGAGAGAACGCGAGAGCACCTTCACGAGGAAGGAGTTCATGTGCTATGTTCATTTTGTCGAAACCTTATCTTGAGGCCCGGTGCGCTCTGCCAGCGTGTCGGGCCTTTTGTTTTGCCGTGATCGGATTTCGTCATCCGCCGGGGCTGAGTTGGCAGCCGTTTTTCAGCAGGAATTGCCGCCATACCTCGTGAAGGTGGCTGGGCGCCCGAACGGTCAGCCTGCGCGGGTGGCGGAGGCCATCGAACGTCGTGGCTTCAAACACCAGCGGAGATGGCGGGAAAGGCTCGGTGAGGAGGGTCTCGGCCGCAATCGAAAAGGCCAGCTCCATGCTCGACGGCTCGAAGTCAGCGGGTGCGACGTCACCGTCGCACGCTCGATCTCCGAAGACGATAATTTGCGGGTTTGGCGCCAGCTTCAGTAGGCGCCTGGTAAGACCAGACAGCTTTCCGGGGCCTGGTCTCAGGTACAGGCTTGCGATCGGCCCGCGGTTTGTCTGCGCGAGGAGCACAAACGGGCCCGTGCAAGTGACGGGCGGCTCATCTTCCCACTCCGGAGCCGGGAAGGAAGCGTGGGCGTTCACGCGGCGCACTCCCGCGGATATTCCGACGTGGAGGCGTATGCACGGGCCGCCGCCCAATCCCTTAGATCGCTCTGCCGATAGACGATCTTGCGAGGCGAAAGGCGAAGGAAGGTGGGGCCGCCGCCGTATACACGAAACTTGGCGAGGCTCGATTCGCTCAACCCGAGAACCGCCGCAGCGGCCTTAGGAGCCAGGTAAGGTTCTGCCGGCTGCATTCTGAAACTCCTGCGGATGGACAACATATCCACGGAAGTCTGCTGATTGCTCCGAGGTAGAACGAGGGTCCTAATTCAATGGGTGTCGGTTCGGCCTTTGGGTCGACCTTTGGCGTTCCATGCCTCCGCAAAAGGAAGGCGACGCACTCTTGCCGCTGCCAGGGCGCGCGCCCTCACCTTCCGCACGGTTTCCTTCCAACTATGTATTCCTTCTCTATTGCAGTCCATAAAGCTTCTCGGTCAGCGGGTGGCGGAGCCTCCGCAATCATCGACAGTATATGTTCGAATATTTTACCATGCTTGTTCTTGTGTCCCGATGAAGGCTTCGGTCCTCGCGCCGCGGGCCAAATCGCGCGGAGATCAGCAGCGTTCACTTGGGGCAAAGTCCAGCGAAGAGCACTGTCCGCAAGCGAATATACGTGGGGCCCGACCACTTCATCTTCAACTGCAATGCGAACCTGACTCCAGTCATCCGGGGCAATTGATTCAACCTCCCCGTTCGCGTTCACCCCCTGGAGGCGAAGCCGGGCGCCCTCGATGAGACGGTCGTGCAGCTGCTGAGCCCCGAAACTGGAGCTGCCAACGATAAGCGACGCACGTGGGCGGGAAATGCCTCGCACCAATCGCTCGGGTCTCTTGGCATGAGACAACAAGCCTAAGCGCATAGCTCCAATTAGGCCCGGGGGCACGCGCCTCCCTCCTTTGGTGCGATGGGGTCCGGATGTGGCTTCCGCAGCGGCAGTAAAAAGCCAATCGCCACTCTCGATCCAAATCACGGCTGCGCCCAGCGACCACCATTCGGCTTCGCGAAGCGAGGCGGGCTTCATCCACTGGCCTTCCGAGGCAACTCCACGACTTCAGCGGGAGGCCCGCCCTTCATGGCGGCAGAAATGGTGCTTCCAATGGCGTCAGCAGCGCGCCGAAGCGGGTCCGCGTCCAAGTGGCTGTATCGTGCCGTTGTGGCAGGCTGGGCATGGCCCAGCAGTTTGCCCACGATCGTCAGCCCCAAGCCGGCGCCCGCGCCCACACTGGCGAAGGAGTGGCGAAGGTCGTGGAGACGGACGCCCTCGAGCTGGGCCCGCCGGCGAACCGCTGACCACGGGCGGTTGATGTCCCGGCGCGGCTTGTCCGGATCATCGCCGGCGACGACGAAATTTCCTACGCGCGGAAGAGCGGCCAGAACGCGCAAGGCGGCGGAGCTGAGTACAAGGGGCTTTCGGCCGGTCTTGGAGTCGGGGAGGAACGCGAGGCCCCTCTCGAAATCGATCTGGTCCCACCTCAGGTGAAGGATCTCCCGCAGCCGGGCGCCAGTGAACAGGAGAAGGCGAACCGCGGCGACGGCATGCGGCCCGAGCACGACGCGACGGTTCTCCACCTTGGGGGCATGCTTGGCCTTGGCGCCCTGCTCATCGACCTCGTAGGGCAGGCCGACCGTCTCCGCTTCCTCTAGCGCTGCCCCAAGGTGCGCAAGTTCGTCGGCCGTGAGAAAGCGCTCGCGGCCGTTCTCGCGGTACTTCTCGATTCCTCGGGCGGGGTTCATGCCTTCAGGCACCAAGCCCCGGCCGCCGGCCCACGCATAGAGCTTGCCGACGATGGCCAGCATGCGGTTGGCCTGGATCGGTCGTCCCGCCATATCGGAATGGAGCCTGGCGACGTCCGCACGCTGGAGCGATGAGGCCTTGCGCGAGCCGAGGGCCGGTTTCAAATCGCGCTCGATGATCCCTCGATAGCCGACGGCCGTGCTCGCCTTTCGCTTGGCTTCCACGTGGTCCTTTAGAAATTTGTCCGCGAGGCCTGACAGGTTGGGCCCCTCTCGCTCGCGCGCTCTCTCTTGGGCGGGATCCCTGCCGCGCATTGCATCGGCGACGATCAGCTTAGCTTGCTCGCGGGCCTGCTCCGGTGTCAGCTTCCCGACCGTCGCTATGGTCACCCGCCGCGTTGGGGCGCTGCGGCCTCTACCGGCCCGGTACTTCACGACGTAGCTCATGGCCCCGGACGGGCGCACTCGAACGCCGAAGCCCGGCAACTCCGCATCCCATGCGAAAAACTCCGCAGATGCGGGCTCTAGGCCGTCGACTAGGCGTTTGGTGATCTTTGCATTCATAACCGGCCCGAAAAGCTGGATTGGGAACCACGGGGGAACCACCCGGAGGGCATTGACGGGCATTCTATGGAACCCTAATGAACCCCGCTAGGCGAAAAATGAGGGAGCTGTCTAGCTTTAGCCATCCGGCGGAATTATCGGGCATGGATCGCACTAAGACTGAAAATCGCAGTGTCGGTGGTTCGATTCCGCCCCTGGGCACCATTTCACCATCCAGCAGCGTCCGAAAATGTCCAATATCGCTTTGATTTCAAAGAGATAGGCGCTCCTGACGTCCAGTCTGATCCCATCTCGTCCGCTTGAATCCTGTAGGCATGTAGGCAAGTTTGTAGGCGTCTC
>NZ_JBNFNU010000047.1:0-16918 GCF_057364445.1 Xanthobacter sp. BG11Y11_SDJG | reverse complement strand
CACCCGGCGCGCGGCGGCTTCCTGCCGCCGGTGCCGCTGCCGCGCCGCATGTGGGCCGGTGGCGCGCTCGCCTTCCACGAATGCGCTGCGGGTGGGCGACGAGGTGGAGCGGCGCTCCACCATCGCGGACGTGGCGGTGAAGGAGGGGCGTACCGGCACGCTGTGCTTCGTCACCGTGACGCATCTCTACGCCACCGGGCGCGGCTTGGCGGTGGAGGAGCGGCAGGACGTGGTCTATCGCGGCGCCGATGCCCCGACCGGCGGGAGCGGCATGGGCGCGGCGCGGGTGGCCGAGCACAGCGAGACCATCGTGCCGACGCCGACCCTGCTGTTCCGCTATTCCGCCATCACCTTCAACGGCCACCGCATCCATTACGACCGCGACTATTGCGTGCGCGAGGAGGGTTATCCGGGCCTCATCGTCCACGGGCCGCTGCAGGCGACGCTGCTCGCCGGCTTTGCCGCGCGGCTGCTGGGCCAGCGCCCCGCGCGCTTCTCGTTCCGCTCGGTGCGGCCGATCTTCGACGGGCCGCCGATGACGCTGAATGCCGCGGCGGCGGCGGAAGGCCTGGAGCTGTGGACCGCCGACCACGAGGGCCGGCCGCCATGCTGGCCGAGGCGAGCTGACGACGCGGTGAAGTGAGAGGCGGCCAGTCCCGCTTTCTGTTGCGTTGCAGCACGGGATGCTCTAGCAACCGACCCCTCTTTCCCGCCCCCGCATGATGCAAGGAGGTCCCGTGACCGCCTGCGGCCTCGATTTCGGCACCTCCAACACCACGCTCGGCTTCGTCGGTGGCCAGGGCCCGCGTCTCGCGCCGCTGGAGGGCGATGCCGACACGCTGCCGAGCGCCATCTTTTCCCGCGCACCGGTGCGCCGCTGGTGGGGCGCGCCGCCATGGCCGCCTATGTGGGCGGGGAGCAGGGCCGGCTGATGCGGGCGCTGAAATCCGTGCTCGGCACCGCGCTGATCGACGAGACCACGCCGGTGGGCCGCCAGCGGCTCGGCTTCAAGGCGGTGATCGCGCAATTCCTCGCCACCGTGAAGGCGCGGGGCGCCGAGGCGGCAGGCTCCGCGCTCGACAAGGTGGTTCTCGGCCGGCCGGTGCATTTCGTCGACGGCGATGCGGCCGGCGACGCGCGGGCCGAGCGCGTCCTGGGCGAGATCGCCAGCGACATCGGCTTTGCCGACCATTCGTTCCAGTTCGAGCCCATCGCCGCCAGCCTCGACTATGAGCGGCAGGTTGCGGGCGAAGAGCTGGCGCTGATCGCCGACATCGGCGGCGGCACCTCGGACTTCTCCATCGTGCGCATCGCGCGCGGGCACCAGGGCCGGGCCGACCGGGCGTCCGACATCCTCGCCAATGATGGCGTGCGGGTCGGTGGCACGGATTTCGACCGCCAGCTCTCGCTGGCGATGGTGATGCCGCTGCTGGGCCACGGCAGCCCGCTGCGGCGCCGGGGCCTGTCCATGCCGGTCGGCCTTTATCAGGACCTCGCCACCTGGTCCGCCATCAACCGGCTCTATGACGGCAAGACCGCCCGCGCCATCCGCGAGCTGGAGCGGGAGGCGGCGCAGCCCGACCTCGTCGGACGCCTCGCGCGGGCGGTGGAGGACGAGCGCGGCCACGCTCTGGCGCTCGACGTGGAGGCGGCGAAGATCCGCGTCGCCGAGGCGGGGGCGACCCGGCTCGACCTCGCGGTGCTGGAGGCGGGCCTTTCGGTGGGCATCGCCCACGAGGACCTCGTGCGCCACACCGGCCTTCTGGCGGATCGCATCGCCGCGCGCATCGGCGCCTGCCTGACGACGGCGGGCCTCGAAGCGGACGCCATCGACGCGCTGTTCCTCACCGGCGGCTCCACCCGCCTCGCCCATGTGCGCGCCGCCATCTGCGCCTGCGTCCCTCAGGCGCGGGTGATCGAGGGCGACACCTTCGGTTCGGTCGGCACGGGGCTCGCCATCGAGGCCCAGCGGCGCTACGGGTGAGCGGGACCCAACTTGGCAGGATCAGGCATGACCAGTGGCGACGACGATTACGTCTATGACGAGGCCACCGGCGAGTGGCTCAGCCCCGGCGAGGCGGCCCAGAAGGCGGGACCCGCCGGCGTGGAGGTGCGCGATTCGGTCGGCAACCTGCTGGCGGACGGCGACAGCGTCGCCCTTATCAAGGACCTCACGGTGAAGGGCGCCAACCAGACCCTGAAGCGCGGCACGGTCATCAAGTCCATCCGCCTCACCGGCGACGCGCAGGAGATCGACTGCCGCCATCCCGGCATCAAGGGGCTGGTGCTGCGCGCGGAATTCGTGCGCAAGGTGTGAGCCGGCAGGCCGCCGGAACGGGGGCAAAGGGCATGGGCAAGCGTCTGGTCTGGACCGTCCGCTGGGTCGCCTCGCTGGTGCTGGTGGCGCTGGCGACCGTGTTCGTGGTGCGGGCGGTGGATTCCCAGCGCGGCGCGCCGCTCGAGCTCTGGCACACATTCGAGCCCGAGGAATTGAGCCGCGCCGAACTCGACCGCGCCAGCTTCGCCGACTATCTCGCCGCCGAGGACCGCCTGTTCGCGCAGGTGCGGCGCGACGTCACCGACCAGCTGCCGCCGCGCGCCCGCGTGCCCTATGACCGCTATTATGCGCTCAGCCCGATCTTCCCGGCGCGCTTCGCGCAGGACTTCAACCGCTCGTTCGTGATCGAGCCGGAGGGTCCGGTGCGGGGCGTCGCGGTGCTGCTGCATGGGCTGACCGATTCCCCCTACAGCCTGCGCCATGTGGCGCGGCGCTATGCGGCGCTGGGCTTTCTCGCCCTCTCCATCCGCCTGCCGGGCCACGGTCTGGTGCCGGGCGCGCTGATGGGCGTCGATTATGACGACTGGCGCGCCGCCGCCCGGCTCGCCGTGCGCGAGGCCAAGCGGCGCGTGCCGGACGGCCCGTTCCACCTCGTCGGCTATTCCAATGGCGGCGCGCTGGCGCTGATGCATGCGCTCGACGCGCTGGACGCCCCGGCGCTGGGTCGCCCGGACAAGATCGTCCTCGTCTCGCCCATGGTGGGGGTGACGGCGTTCGCCCGCTTCGCCGGCCTCGCCGGCTGGCCCGCCATCTTCCCGGCGTTTGCCAAGGCGGCGTGGCTCTCCATCATCCCCGAGTTCAACCCCTTCAAGTACAACTCGTTTCCGGTGCACGCCGCGCGCCAGTCCTGGCTTTTGACGCAGGCACTCAACGAGAACATGCGCCGGCATCTGACGGACGGGGTCCTCGCGGGACTGCCGCCGGTCCTGACCTTCCAGTCGGTCCTCGACCACACGGTGAGCACGCGGGCGGTGATCGAGCAGCTGCACCGGCGCCTGCCGGACAATGGCAGCGAACTGGTGCTGTTCGACATCAACCGCGACACCGCCTTCGAGCAGCTTCTCACCGTGCGGGCGGATACCGCGCTCGATCGCCTGCTGCCGCCGGCGCCGCGGCCGTTCCGCGTCGCGGTGGTGGCGAATGCCGCCGCCGACACCGCGCAGGCGGAGGTGCGCGAGACGCCGGCCCACGCCACCGACGAGGTGCGGCGCACGCTCGGCGCCGCCTATCCGCGCGACGTGTATTCGCTCTCCCATGTGGCGGTGCCGTTCCCGCTCAGCGACGGGCTGTACGGGCTGGAGCCAGACCCCAAGGACGACTTCGGCATCAGCCTCGGCAACATCGCCGCCCGGGGCGAATACGGCGCGCTGGTGGTGAACGTGGACATGCTGGTGCGCATGTCGTCGAACCCGTTCTTCCCCTATCTCCTGGAGCGCATCGAGGCGGGCATCGCGCCAGCCCGCTGACGGCAACGGCGGCTCAGCCGCGCGCCTTCGCCCTGAGCGCCGAGATGGTGGTGCGGGTGGAGACGATCTCCGGATCGACGGCAAGCTCGATCAGCGCCGCGCGGCGGCCGCAAGCGCGCGGTCGAGCGCGGGGGCGAACGCGTCCGTCCGCGCCACGCGCTCGGCATGAGCGCCCATGGCGGCGGCCATGGCGACGAAGTCGGGATTGACGAGGTCCGTGCCCACCACCCGGCCCGGATGCTCGCGCTCCTGGTGCATGCGGATGGTGCCATAGGTGGAATTGTTGAACAGGAGCACGATCGGCTTCGCCCCGTGCTGCGCGGCGGTGGCGATCTCCTGCCCGCTCATCATGAAGCCGCCGTCGCCGACGCAGCTCACCACGACGCGGTCGGGATGGAGGAGGGCGGCGGCGACCCCCGCCGGCACCGAATAGCCCATGGCGCCGCTGGTGGGGCCGATGAGCCGTCCCGGCCGGCCGAAGGGCAGGAAGCGCTGCGGCCAGCCGGTGTGGTTGCCGGCGTCCACCGTGACGATGCCGTCGGCCCCGAGACGTCCGGCGAGCGCCGCCATGCAGGCGGGAAGATCGAGGTCGCCCGGCGGATGGCTCGGGCGCAGCGCGTCCAGATAGCCCGCGCGCAGCCGGTCGCGCCAGGCGGCCCAGCGCTCGGGCGCGAACCAGCGCTGTCCGCCCAGCGCCAGCGCCATGGCCGCGGCGGTGGCCGAGACCGCAAGGTCCGGGCAAAGACGCGGCCGAGTTCGTCCGGATCGGCATGGACATGGGCCAGCACCTGCCGCGGCTGCGGACTGTCCAGCACCGTGTAGCCCTGGTGGTCATCTCGCCCAGCCGGGCGCCGATGACGAGGAGGAGGTCCGCCTCCTTCACGTCCCGCACCAGCGACGGCGGCCCGGAGGTGCCGAGATCGCCGGCGAAGCAATCCGATCGGTGATCGAAGGCGTCCTGGCGGCGGAAGGAGGTGGCCACCGGCAGGCCGTTCGCCTCGGCGAAGGCGCGCATGGCGGCGGCGCCCGCGTCGGTCCAGCCCGGACCGCCCACCAGGACCAGCGGTCGCTCGGCCTGCTCCAGCAAGGCGCGCAGCTTCTCCAGCGCAGCCTCGGGCGGAGGGGCCGGCTCCAGGGGGCGCCAGGAGGCGGCGTCGGGCGTGTCGGCGGCCTCGGTGAGCATGTCCTCGGGCAGCGCCAGGACGACCGGCCCCGGCCGCCCGGAGGTGGCCACGCGGAAGGCGCGGGCCATGTATTCCGGGATGCGGGCGGTGACGTCGATCTGCGCTGCCCATTTGGCGACCGGGCCGAACATCTGCCGGTAGTCGATCTCCTGGAACGCCTCGCGGTCCATCATGTCGCGCCCCACCTGGCCGATCAGCAGGATCATGGGGGTCGAATCCTGGAACGCCGTGTGCACCCCCACCGCCGCATGGCAGGCGCCGGGCCCGCGCGTCACCAGGGCGATGCCCGGCCGCCCCGTGAGCTTGCCGTAGGCCTCGGCCATGTTGGCGGCGCCGGCCTCGTGGCGGGCATTGATCAGCCGGAAGCGGTCGCGCGCGTCGAACAGCGCGTCGAGCACTTCGAGATAGCTCTCGCCGGGCACGCAGAAGGCGGTGTCCGCGCCGTGGATCAGAAGCTGGTCGACGAGGATGCGCCCGCCGGTGCGGGTATTGGGCTTTGGCGTCATGGGCGCGATCCTGCCTGAGAAGAATCCGCCTCCGCAAGGGCTGGGTGCGGGGGCGGAACGGTTTTCAAGCCCCGCATCGCAGCGCCGGTCGCAAGGTGCTCTAGCCGAGGTAGCTCTCGATCACCGCCCGGTCCCGGCGCAGGTCGCGGGCGGGTCCGCTGAGCGCGACGCGGCCGCGCTGAAGCACGTGGGCCTCATCCGCGGTGTCGAGCGCCAGCAGCGCCAACTGCTCCACCAGCAGGACAGCGAGGCCGTCGTCGGCGAGGCCGCGCAGGGCCTTCAGGATGGTCGTCACCACTTGCGGGGCGAGACCGAGCGAGGTTCGTCCAGCAGCAGCACCTTCGGCCGCATCATCAGCGCGCGGCTCACAGCCAGCATCTGCTGCTCGCCGCCGGAGAGGTTGCCCCCGGGAATGTGCTGGCGCTCCTTGAGGACCGGGAAGCGCACGAACTCCCGCTCCAGCCCCGCGGCGATGGCGTCGCGATCAAGGCCGGCGACGCGGTCGGCGCCGATCACCAGATTGTCGCGCACCGAGAGACCGGGCACGATCTGACGGCCCTGCGGCACGTGCACCAGGCCGGCGCGCGCCAGCAAATGGGGCTTGATACCGGCGGTCGGTCGGCCATCGAAGCGGATTGCTCCGGCGCTTGGCGTGACGATGTTGGACAGCGTGCGCAGCAGCGTCGTCTTGCCGGCGCCATTGGCGCCGATCACCGTGACGAGGCGCCCCGGCTCAAGCCGCAGCGAGACGTCGTGGAGGATACCCACCGCGCCGATGGCGACCTCGATGTTCTCCACCTCGATCATGCCGCGTCCTCCGCAGCGCCGAGATAGGCCCGGATGACATTCGGGTCCTTCTGCACCTCCGCCGGCGTTCCGCAGGCGATGCGGTTGCCGAAATCAAGCACCGTCACCCGGTCGGCAAGGCCCATCACGAACTCCATGTTGTGCTCCACCAGCAGCACGCTGATGCCGGCATCTCGGAGCTTGGCCACGATGCGGGCGACCTCGCGCGCCTCCTGCGGATTGACGCCCGCCACCGGCTCGTCCAGCAGCAGGATGGCGGGCTTCTGGGCGATGGCGCGCGCCAACTCCACCAGCTTGCGGTGGCCGTAGGAGAGGTCCTTGGGCCGCATGTCCGCGAGATCGCCGATGCCGAGGAAGGCGAGGATGGAGGCGGCTTCCGCCCGCTCGCGCGCCTCGTGGCCTGCACCGCCGAGGAAGGCGAGCACGTCGCCGGCAAGGCTGCGCTGCCGCTTCATGCCCAGCATCACGTTCTCGATGACGCTCACGCTCTGGATCAGCTGGAGGTTCTGGAAGGTGCGCACCAGGCCGAGGCGCGCACGCCGGTGCGCCGGCAGGCCGGTGACATCCGCGCCGCCGATGCGGATGCGGCCGGCGGTGGGTGCGTAAAGGCCGGCAACCACGTTGATGAACGTGGACTTTCCGGCCCCGTTCGGGCCGATCAAGGCATGGATGGTTCCAGGCGCGACCGAGAGCGTCACGTCGCGCAGCGCCACCACGCCCGCATAGCTCTTGGTGACGCCCTCCACCTCAAGCCGCCCGTCCGCGCCATCCCGCGCGGCGCTGTGCGGCTGGAATTCGGGCACGCCCCCCGGCACCGCCCGCGCCGGTGCGCGCCGGCGGCCGAACAGGCCGATGGCGCCTTCGGGGAAGACCAGAAGCACGATCAGGAGAATGCCGCCATAGAGCATGAGGCCGATGTCGTGAACCGCGGCGATGGCCTCGGCGATGGCGATCAGGATCGCGGTGCCGAGCAGCGGGCCAGCCGAGCGCCCGAGTCCGCCGATGACGGTCGCGATGAGCAGCGAGATGGTCAGGCGGATGCTGAAGGCGTCGGAAGAGACGAAGCCGCTCTGATGGGAGAACAGCACGCCCGCAAGCCCGGCGAGCGCCGCGCTCGCGGCGAATACGCCGAGCCGCCACAGGGGCACGTTGAGGCCCACCGTCGCGGCGAAGGATTCGCTCTCCTTCACCGCGTTCAGCCGACGGCCGACGGCGGAGCCGAACACATAGTCGCTGGCGATCTGCACGATCAGCAGCAGGCCGGCGGCGAACCAAAAGAAGTAGGTCGCCCATGCGGAAATTGCCGAAGTCGATCTGCGGCACCCCCATGAGGCCCATTGTGCCGCCGGTGACGCTGATCCAGCGCTGCGCGACGATCTCGACGATGAAGCCGAACGCCAGGGTTGCCATGGCGAGATAGAGCCCGCGGGTGCGCAGCGCCACCGCGCCCACCAGGACGCCAGTCAAAAGGCTCGCGCCCAACGCTGCCGCCATGGAGAGCGTCAGCGGCCAGCCATAGGTGGTGGCGAGGATGGCGGAAGCATAGGCCCCCACCGCATAGAAGCCGCCATGGCCGAGCGACATCTGTCCCGACAGGCCGAGCAGGATGTTGAGGCCGATCACCGCGATCGCGGTATAGGCGAAGGTCTGTCCCACATGCACGAAGAAGGGGTTCGGCGCGAGGAAGGGAAAGGTGGCGATCACGCCGGCGGCGAGGGCGTAGGCCAGGAGGCGGGGAATGCGTGGCATCTCGGCCTCCTCAGCGCACGTCGGCGCGCCGCTCGCCGAACAGCCCGGAAGGGCGGAACACGAGCATGGCCATCACGAACAGCAGCGGATAGAGGTCGCCGAAGGCGCTGTCCCAATAATTCGAGAACGCTTCGGCGACGCCGAATAGGAGGCCGCCGATGAGGATGCCGACCGGGTTCGTGAACCCGCCCACCGCCGCCACCGCCAGCGCCTTGATGGTGAAGATCAATCCCATGTGGGGATGAACCGACACCAGCGGCCCCACCAGGACGCCCGAGATGCCCGCCATCAGGGCCGCCAGCACGAACACCAGCACGACGACACCGCGCACGTCGATGCCGAACAAAGAGGCCGCCTCGGGATTGAAGGCGACCGCGTAGACCGCCTTGCCCCAACGCGTGCCAAACAGGAACCAGTAGAAGGCGCCGACGATAAGGAAGGCGGCGACGATGATGGCCGCCTCTTCGAAGAAGATGCCGACGCCGAGAATGTTGATGACGTTGTCGCGGGTGCTGGAGAACAGCGGCGGCGCGTATTGCGCCGACTTGCCGAATCCCAGCTCGACGATGTTCTGAAGGATCAGCGCCGCGCCGGCGGTGGTGAGCACCCAGGAATAGGCGCCCGCGCGGTCGCCCAGCCGGTCCAGCGGGCGGATGGCGAACCGCTCCAGCAGATAGCCGAGCACCCCCATGAGGACCAGCACGCCGAGCACAGCGAGCGGCGCCGGAACCCCGGCTGCGAGCATGCCGATGGAGGCGAAGGCGCCCACCATCAAGAAGTCGCCCTGGCCGAAGTTCAGCCGATGGGTGGCGAGATGGGTGATGAACAGGCCCTTGGCCGTGAGCGTGTAGATGGCGCCCATGGCGATCCCGCTCACCAGGAGCTGGAAGAAGTTGACCAGCGTCACGGCGCACCTGCCGGGCGGCGCGCGGGCCGAAGCTTGGAGATGGGCAAATTCATCGGCGTTCTATCCCTCGAAAGGCTTGGCTCCGGCCGGTCTTGCGCCGACCTGTCGTCGTCGATTCAGCGGTCCTCGGGTTCGGGCGCGAACAGGGCCATGCCTGCCGTGCCGCCGCTGAGGCGCATGCGGGCACCGAGTGCTGGCGCCCCCGCTTCTTCGTTGGGAACCTCGGCGAGGCGCCCGGTCAGGCGCACGCCGCAGTCGAGGTCGACCACGGCGACCGCATAGGGGCCGTCCGCCTGGAAGCGCGAGGGCGGGCGGCGCACCAGGGTCCAGGAGACGAGCACCCCGCGGCCCGCCACGGCAACCGGTTCCATGCGCGGGCTGAAGCAGGACGGGCAAAGCTCGCGCGGACCCGGATCGAGCTGGCCGCATGCGGCGCAGCGCAGGATCTCCACGTCGGGCGGGTCGGAAAACGGCAAGGTCATGGAACGGCGTAATCCTGGTGGCGGGCGCTCAGCGCCCCTTGAAGTCGGCTTCGCGCTTCTCGCGGAATGCGGTGGTGCCCTCGACGATGTCCTGGCTCTGGCCGAGATCGAAGAAGGAGCGGGATTCGAGCCGCAGCGCCTCGCCCATGGGCATGCCGACGGCGCGGCGCATCACCTCCTTGGCGAAGCGGTGGGAGAGCGGCGAGCGCTTGGCCAGCATCTGCGCATAGTCGAGCGTGACCCCGACCAGGTCTTCTGCCGGCACGATGCGGTTGACGAGGCCGATGCGGAATGCGTGCTCGGCATTCACCCGCTCACCCGAAAGGATGATCTCCATGGCATGGCCGAGGCCGACGATCTGCGGCAAGCGGATGAGGCCGCCGTCGCAGGCGTGGAAGCCCCACTTGGCGTCCTGCAGGGCGAACTCCGCATTGGGGGCGCAAAACCTCAGGTCGCAGGCGAGCGCCAGTTCGAAACCGCCGGAGATGGCGAAGCCGTTGACCGCTGCAAGGATCGGTTTGTCGATCTCCACCGAGCGCGTGATTCCGCCGAAGCCCGGCCCGTTGGTGTAGCGGCTGCGGAATTCCGGCGCCGGGGTGCGGGCGAAATTCACCGTATAGGTCTTGAGGTCCGCCCCGGCGCAGAAGGCCTTGTTGCCGGCGCCCGTGACCACAGCCACATGCGCGCCGTCGTCGCGGTCGAATTCTTGGAAGGCCTCCACCAGTTCGTCGTTGGCGGCGAAGTCGAGGGAGTTCATGACCGCCGGACGGTCGATGGTGATGAGCCAGACCTTGCCGTGGCGGTCGCAGCGAATGTCGCCCATGAATCTGTTCCGATGCTGGGTGGCGCGACCGATCAGGCGTCGGTGGCGCGCAGGATGTTGACGGTGCAGGCGACGCCGGTGCCGCCGAGATTGTGGGTGAGGGCGATCCGCGCGCCCTGCACCTGGTTGGGGTGCGTGCCGCGCAGCTGGAGCACGCTCTCATAGATCTGTCCGAGTCCGGTGGCGCCCACCGGATGGCCCTTGGCGAGCAGCCCGCCGCTGGCATTGATGGGCCGGTCGCCGCCCACTGCGGTGCGCCCCTCCGCGGCGTAGGCGGCGCCGGGCGCAGCGCGGCATCAGGCCGAGGTCCTCTGCGTCGATGATCTCGGCGATCGAGAAGCAGTCGTGAAGTTCCACGCAGCTCACCTCGTCTGCGGTGATTCCGGCCTGCCCATAGGCAGCCTGGGGCGGCCGCGACCGTCGCCTCGAAGGTGCACAGGTCCGGATGGCCGGCGATGCGGGCGCTGCCGCGCGCCTGGGCCGAGGCGAGGACCTCGACCGGCGCGAGCGCGATGTCGCGCAGCCGGTCGGCGCTGACCAGCAGCACCGCGGCGGCGCCGTCGCTCGCCGGGCAGCAGTCGTAGAGGCGCAGCGGGTCGCAGATGAGCCGGGCCGTGCCGATCTCCTCGGCGGTGAGGTCCGCCCCCATCTGCGCGAGCGGATTCTTGAGGCCGTTGCCCTTGTTCTTTCGCACCACGGCGGAGATGTCGTCCCGGCGCGCGCCGTAGCGCTCCTCATAGAGCCGCCAGGCGAGCCCGAACAGGCCGGGGAAAGTGAGGCCGCTAACCCCGTCGCTGCGGAAGTCCATGGCGCAGTTCAGCGCCGACGTGACGGCCGCGGTGTCGGCGTGGGTCATCTTCTCAGCCCCGACGGCGAGCGCCATGTCGCACATGCCGGTCGCCACCGCCAGGAAGGCATGGCGGAACGCGATGCCCCCCGAGGCGCAGGCGCCTTCCACCTTGGTGCAGGGGATCTGCGGCAGACCAAGCCCGTCGGCCACCAGCCCCGCCAGCACCTCCTGGCCCAAGAGGGGGCCGGCAACGAAATTGCCGAGATAGAGTGCGCCGATATCGCCACGGTCGAGGCCGGATTCGCGGATCGCGGCATCGGCGGCGCGAATGGCCAGCGACTCGATCGCGGTGCCGGGATGGCGGCCGAACGCGGTGGAGCCGATGCCGGCGACGAAGACGGGCCTCATGAGGCTTCTCCCTTCTCTTCGGCAAGCCGGCGGCGCAGCTCGGTCTTGAGGATCTTGCCGTAATTGTTCTTGGGCAGAGCCGCTTCGAAACGGTAGCGCTTCGGCCGCTTGAAGCGCGCGATGTTGTCGAGGCAGAGCTGGTCCAGTTCGGCCGCCGCGACGCTTTCGCCCGGCCGCACGGCGACGAACGCCACCACCTCCTCGCCCCAGTCGGGATGCGGCGCGCCGATCACCGAGGCTTCCAGCACCCCCGCATGGCGCAGCAGCACCTCCTCCACCTCGCGCGGATAGATGTTGCTGCCGCCGGAGATGATGAGGTCCTTGGAGCGGTCGCGCAGCGTGAGGCAGCCCTTCGCATCGAGGCTGCCGACGTCGCCGGTATAGAGCCAGCCGTCGCGCAAGGCGGCAGCGGTGCCGTCGGGATTGTTCCAGTAGCCTTCCATCACGCAGTCGCTGCGGGTGATGACCTCGCCGACCTCGCCGGGCGGCAGGTCTCGACCTTCGTCATCCACCACGCGCACTTCCTGGCCGGAGCGCGGATAGCCGACCGACCCGAGCACCTCGTCCGGGGCGGGGGCGCCATCCGGACTTACATGCAGTGCCTTCGGCAAGGCGGTGATGGTCATGGGCGTCTCGCCCTGGCCGAAGATCTGGCACAGCTTAGGGCCAACGAGGCGCAGGGCCTGCTTGAGATCGGCGACGTACATGGGCGCGCCGCCGTAATAGATGGTCTTCAGGTTGGTGAAGTCGGCAGTCAGCGATGCGGGGTGGTTCACCAGCCGCGTCAGCATGGTGGGCGCCGCGAACAGGCTGACCTTGCCGTACCGGGCGATGGCGTCCAGAACGTCTTCGACGTCAAAGCCGGGCAGCACCACCTGCCGGCCGCCCTTCAGGAGGAAGGGAAGGCTGTAGAGTCCGGCACCGTGAGATACCGGCGCGCAGGTGACGTGGGTGTCGTCCGCGTCGACGGCGTCGATGTCAGCATAATAGGCAAGGCTCATGGCGAGGAGGTTGCGATGGCTGAGCATGGCCCCCTTCGGCTTGCCCGTGGTGCCAGAGGTGTAGAACAGCCAGGCGCGGTCGGTCGGGTCGGCATCGACGCAGGCGATGGGCGCAGCGCCAGCGAGGCGGGCGTATTCGCCGGTCCCAGTCGAAACCAGCGCGCGCAGCTGCGGCAAGGCGCCGGCTTCGGCCGCGAGCGGGTCGAAGAGCCCGGGGGTGGTCACGAGGAGCTCGGCGCCGGAATCGGCAGCGATGCCGGCGACTTCGCGGGGATGCAGCTTGGCGTTGACCGGCACGGCGCACAGCCCGGCGATCCAGCACCCCAGCAGGCACTCGAAGAAGGCCCCGGTGTTCTCCATGTAGAGCACCACCCGGGCGCCGGGCTGAAGGCCTGACGCTCTGAAGCCGCCAGCGAGGCGGGCAGAGCGTTCGGCGAAGGCGGCATAGGTGAGGGTGCCGTCGGCGTCCGTGACCGCTGGATTTTCCGGCAGACGCCGCGCGGTCTGCAGGATGAGCGTGGCGATGCTCATAGGGCGTCCTACCAATTAGTAGTTATATTTACTTGAAAGTCAGGCTAGCTGTTTTTGTGGTTTTGTGCAAGCATGCCTGTCCGTTTTTCGTTTTCGAATCTCGCGCCTCGACACGTGCCTTCGGCCGGGTCTGGCCTTCGATCATCCCAAGCAGGATGCGCCGTTCATGAGTGACACCTCCTCCGCTACGGCGAGCCGCGCCCCCGCTCCAGGACGGGCAGCGTTCGACCGTGACGAGCAGCGCCGCCGCAAGCGGGAGGCGGTGCTTCGCGTGGCCGCCTCCGCCTTCAATCGCCGGGGCTTCGCCAATACGTCGATGGACGACGTGGCGTCCGTCCTCGGCGTGTCGAAGCCGACGCTCTACCAGTACTTCAAGAGCAAGCAGGAGCTGCTCTACGCGTGCCATCAGGTGGCGATGGATAATGGCGAGGCAGGTCTTGCCCTGGCGGCTGCCCATGATGGCACCGGCCTCGAAAAGCTCATCATCTATCTGCGACGCTACATGGAAGGCATCTTCGGCGATCTCGGCAACTGCCCGGTCCTGACCGACGTGGACTCCCTCACACCGGAAGACCGCGCGAAGGTCGTCGCCCGCCGCAAGCGCATCAGCGCCGCCACCAAGGAACTGATCACCCTCGGAGTCGCGGACGGTTCCATCGGCCACTGCGATCCCAAGCTCGCCAGCCTGTTCGCCCTCGGCGTGGTGAACTGGATTCCCGCTTGGTATCGCGATTCCGGCCCGAACACCCCCGAGGAGATCATGGAGAGCTTTGCCGCTCTGCTGATCTCTGGACTTGCGGCTCCCGCAGCGGTCAGGTCACCCGCCAATCCGTCGTCATCGAAATCCCGGGCCGCGAGGGTCGCGCGGAAAACGGTCAAGCCGCTGGCCTGATCCATCCTCCTGTGCGCCGTATGGACCGCCCCCGGGAGCGGCCGGGCGCCAGCCCGGCCGCTGGCCTGCTATTTGGGTGCCGGCACCACGGTGTCGCCCTTCCAGATGCCGAGGAAGATGTCGCCCTGGCCGAGGCATTCATGGTCGGTGGGGCTGAACGGCTTCGCCGGTGTCGCGGAGACCGCCTGGACATTGTCGATGGTCTCGATGGCGTCGCGCAGCTTTGCGGGATCCGACGTGCCCACCTTGTCCACCGCGGCGAACATGATCTGCCCCGCGTCGTATCCGAGCGCGGCCACCACGGGCCAGCGATAGTCCTTGCCGTACTTCTCGGTCATGCGCTTGTTGAAGGTCTGCGCTTTGGGGTCGGACAGATCCAGCGCCTGGCCCATGGCGGTGCCCTGGATCGCTTCGACGCCGACGATGTCCTTCACCTTCAGCGAGGACAGCCCCCAATTGCCCGCGAAGACGGGCTTGTAGTCGAGCCGCGGCAGCGGGCGGTAGGGTAGCTCGAACGACTCGTGGAAGTGCAGGATCAGGTCGACGCCCGCGTCGCGCATCTTGATCATCTGGGGCGTCAGATCGTTGACGCCGGGCGCGGCCGCTTCCACGGCGGCGAGCGTGACGCCGCGTGCCTTCAGGCCGGCAGTGGCCTCCTGGGCGGCAAAGTTGCCGTAACCGGTGGTGGAGTGGAGCAAGCCGATCTTCTTGTAGTTCTTCACCGCCCAATCGAGAATCGCGTCGATCTGGTACTTCTCGATCATCGAGCAGCGGAAGATGAAGCTCGGCTTCTGATCGATGAACTTGGCGGTGATGTCGGTGGCCGCCGAGGGGCCGGCGATGAGTGGCACGCCCGCGCGCTGGAGCACCGGGGCGAAGGCCATCACATTGCCGCTGGAGACAGTGCCGATGACTCCGGCGACGCCGTCGTTCTGGATCAGGCGCTGGACCACGGAGACGGCCCGCTGCGGGTTCGCCTCGTCATCATAAATGACGAGTTCGATGGGCGTCTTGCCACCCTTGGCCTTGTAGTCCTCAAGCGCGAGCTTGATGCCCTGCAGATAGCTCTCGCCGAAATCGACGATCGCCGGCGGCCCGCTGAGGCCTTCCACTACGCCGATCTTCACCGGCGCCTGCGCCCACGCCGCGCCGTAAGGCGCCAGCGTCGCAAGGGTCATGCCGACGCCTGCCCGGAGGGCGCTTTTCGCTGATCCGCACCATGCCATGTCTCGTTCCTCCACCATGCTCTTCGGCCTTGCCGAAAGTCATCGGCAAAACTCGTGAGTAAGTTTTATATTCTTTTTGGTAGGGGTAACGGATCGTGCGGATCTCCGCAAGGGCCTGCCTCACGCGAGGGTGCGCTGAGCCTCGGCCTTTGAGGGCGAGGACCGGCGGTCTCCGGCCAGCGCGGCCATAGCCGGCCAGCATCGCCGGGCGCATCGCGCACGGACCCGCCATCCCTGGGTGCGCTGGCGCCGAACATGGTTTAAAGCGGCGGCCAAGGTTCACCGCGCCGGCCAGACCCATGCATGATTCCGCCGTCCTCGCCTGGATGCTGTTCGCCGCGCAGGCGGTGCTCCAACTCGTCTTCATCGTCCGCGCCCTGCTGCGCCCGCATCGCGAGCCGGCGTCCCGCTTCGCCTGGGTGCTGGTGATCGCGCTGGCGCCGGTGATCGGCGTCCTTGCCTACATCCTGTTCGGCGAGGTCAATCTCGGCCGTCGCCGGATCGAACGGCTGCACGCTGCGCAGAAGGCGCTTCCGCCGGCCGAAACCATCGCTGGCGCCTCCGCCGAGGCTTGCGTCCCCGAGCGGTATGTCCCGCTCTTCCGGGTCGCCATTCGGTGAACGGGTTCCTGCCGGTCGGCGGCAACCGTGCCGAACTGACGCCGGATTCGGCCGCGGCCGTGGATGCCATGGTCGCCGACATCGACGCCGCTCGGCACAGCGTCCATGTGCTGTTCTACATCTGGCTCGCGGACGGCAGCGGCATCAAGATGATGGACGCGGTCAAGCGGGCTGCGGCGCGCGGGGTGGTCTGCCGGTTGATCGTGGACGATCTCGGTTCGCGGGCGCTGGTGCGCTCGGTCCACTGGCGCGACATGGCCGACGCCGGCGTGAGGCTCGCCGCGGCCCTGCCGGTGGGCAATCCACTGCTGCGGCCGTTCAAGGGCCGCATCGACATGCGCAATCACCGCAAGATCCTGGTGGTAGACAACCGGATCGCCTATTGCGGCAGCCAGAACTGCGCCGATGCGGCGTTCGCGGTGAAAGCGAAGTATGCGCCGTGGGTGGACGTGTTGGCGCGGTTCGAGGGACCGATCGTGCGGCAGAAGCAGCATCTGTTCGCAGCCAACTGGATGTCCCAGACCGACGAGGATCTGAGCCCGCTGTTCGCCGAGCCGCTGCCGGCGCCGGAGGCCGGCTTCGTCGCGCAGGCGATCGGCTCGGGGGCGGGGGTGCGCTATTCGGCCATGCCGGAGACCTTCGTGGCGCTGATGAACGCAGCGCGGCGCGAACTCGTCATCACCACGCCCTATTACGTGCCGGACGAGCCGATCCAAGCCGCCCTGTGCGGCAGCGCGCGGCGCGGGGTCGCGACCACCATCGTCTTTCCGGCGCGCAATGATTCCTGGATCGTGGCGGCGGCGAGCCGGAGCTACTACCGGGACCTGATCGAAGCCGGCGTTCAGATCCGCGAATATGCGGGCGGGCTGCTGCACGCCAAGACGCTGACCCTCGACGGCGAGGTGACGCTGATCGGCTCGGCCAACATCGACCGCCGCAGCTTCGAGCTGAACGCGGAGAACAACATCCTGATCTACGGCCCCGCCTTCACCGTCCAGATGCGGGCGCGCCAGCAGGTGTTCATGGACGCCGCCGCGCCGGTCGTGCGGGAGGATGTGGAGGGCCTAAACCGCCCGCGCCAGCTTTGGAACAACGCGATCGCCATGCTCGGCCCGGTCCTTTAGCGGGGCGCGTACCCGACGGCGCGTCTGGCACGGGCGCGCGCCGCGCGTCCGGGACGCCGCACCC
>NZ_JBNFNU010000046.1:0-17061 GCF_057364445.1 Xanthobacter sp. BG11Y11_SDJG | reverse complement strand
AGATGCGTCATGACCGGCTCGTCCGTGTCGTCCTGCGTGCCCCGCACAGTCGCCCCGGCGCCGGCTGCGCCAACCGCCGACCCGCTCACCCATGTGGAACTGACCTGGATCGAGAAGCGCACCTGCTGCGGGAAGTGTCGCGCACCCTGCGGCCGGGCCCCGACGCGGGGGCCGCGCTCGACGCGCCCGTCGTGAACTCCATCTGGTTCGACGTGCCGCCCGAAGGCGAGGACGAGTTCGACGCCTGGTACGACACCGAGCACATCCCGCTGCTCATGCGCGCGCCCGACTGGCTGATGGTGCGCCGCTTCAGCGTGGCGGCGCGCGCCCCGTTCCCGGCCACGCGCCTCTCTTTGCACTACATCGCCCGGGAAGAGGCATTGGCCTCGCCCGAGCGGCAGGCCGCCCGCGCCACGCCCTGGCGCGACTTTCTCGCCCGCCGGGACTGGTTCAAGCCCCGCACCCGCGTGTTCCGCCGCCTGTGAGCGGCGCCGCCCAAGGAGCCCCCATGCAACAGGACGAGCGGAAGGGCATCTTGCTGATGATGCTCGCCATGGCGACGCTGATCGGCAACGATACCCTGCTGAAGCTCGCGGCACAGACCCTCACGGTTGGGCAGACGCTGTTCATCCGCGGCCTGGTCCTGGTGCCGCTGCTCGGCATCCTGGCCCTGCGCGCGGGCGCACTGTCGCGTCCCCGCGATGCCATCCACCCGGTGGTGCTGCTGCGCACGGTGGGCGAGGTGCTGTTCATCTCCTTCTACATCTCGGCGCTGGTGCACCTGCCCATCGGCGACGCCACCGCCATTCTCATGCTGGCCCCGGTCCTGGCGACGCTCGGCGCGGCCGTGGCGTTCCGCGAGCCGGTGGGCGCGTGGCGCTGGACCGCGGTTCTGGTGTCGTTCGCGGCGGTGATCCTGGTGATCCGGCCCACCGTCGAGGGCTTCGATCCCTGGCTGCTGGTGGCGGCGCTGGGCATGATCTGCGCCGTGGTGCGCGACCTTGCGGCGCGCCGCCTGCCGCCCGGCTGCTCCACCTCGCTCGCGGCCCTGGTGGCGGCGGCGGGGGTCAGCGTGTTCTCGCTCGGCCTGATGCTGTTCGAGGGGCTGCGCGGGTTCGATCTCACCGGCGTCGCCTATGCGGTGGCGGCGGGCGTGGTGGCCACCGTCGCCTTCAATGCCATGATCGGCGCCATGCGCGCGGCCAATGTCGCGGTGGTGATGCCGTTCCGTTATTCCTGCATCGTCTGGGCGATGGCGATCCAGGTGCTGGTGTTCGGCGTGGTGCCGGACTGGATCGCCTTGACCGGCGTCGGCTTCCTGCTGCTGGTCGGCGCTATTTCCTATGCGCGCGAGCGGGCGCTGCGCCGCAAGGCCGATCTCGCCGCGGCCGCCGCCTCCGCCTGACGCGAACCGGCCACAAAAGACGCCGCGCCTCTGCGGCACGCGGCTTGCGAGGGTGATGAGGGGCGCGCCTGCTGGGCGCGCCCCTTTTTGCGGTCAGTTCACGCCGACCTTCGCCTGCTCCACGATCTTCTTGAACTGCTCGCGCTCCTTCTTGAGGCGGGCGGCGAACTCCGCCGACGTGGAGGGCTGCGGCGCAGCGCCCACCGCGCCGAGCTTCTGTTTCACCTCGGGCATGGCCAGCACCTCGGCGATGTCCTTCTGGATCTTGTCGACGATCGGCTGCGGCGTGCCGGCGGGTGCGAACAGGCCGGCCCACTGGGTGGTCGAGACGTTGGGGACGCCGCTCTCCTGGAGGGTCGGCAGATCCGGGGCGACCGCCACGCGCTTGCCGTCGGTGACGGCGAGCATCTTCACGCGGCCGGAATCCACGAACGGCTTGGCGGAGGAATAAGCGAGCACGCCGAGCGGCACCTCGCCGCCGGCCACGGCGGTCGCCGCCGGGGCGCCGCCCTTGTAGCCGATATGCCGGATCTTGGCGCCCGATTCGATGGCGATCCATTCCCCGGTGAGGTGGTTGAGGGTGCCGGTTGCCGGCGAGGCGTAGTCGAGTTCCGTGGTCTTCGCCTTCGCCAGGAAGTCCTTCATCGAGGAAATGCCGGAATTGGCGTTCGCCACCAGCACGATGGGCGTGTCGGTGATGGTGATGATCGGGATAAAGTCCTTCTCCATCGAATAGTTGGCGGTCTTGAAGATCAACTCGTTGATGATGCTCACGCCGGCCTCGGCGCCGAGCAAGGTGTAGCCGTCGGGCGTGGCCTTGGCGGCCGCCTGGGCGGCGATCATGCCGCTGGCGCCGGCGCGGTTCTCGATCACCACCGGCTGGCCCCACTTCTGCTGCAGCCGCTCGCCCACCACACGGGCGGCGATGTCGACGATGCCGCCCGGCGCGAACGGCACCAGGATGGTCACGGCGCGGGTGGGATAGTCCTGCGCGGATGCTGCGCCGGCAAAACAGGAAGGTCGCGGCCAAGCCGCTGCGATCTGGCGTTTTCATGTCCCTCTCCTTTTTCGGGTTGTCCTCCTTGGGGCCGGGCCTCTGGCGTCCGGCCCCCGTCTTGCGGCGCCTTCTTCAGGGGCGCCGTTACGCGCCGCGCGACAGGGGGGCGCTGGCGTAGCCCGCCGCCACGTGAACGTCGATCAGATAGGGCTTGCCCGCCGCCACGTGATCGAGGCCGCGGGCGATCGCCGCCTCCATCTCCGCATGCGTGCGCACCGGACCCTCGGCCGCCACGCCCTGGGCGCGGGCGATGGCGGCGAGGTCCACCATGGGCTCGTCCATGCGCTGGCCGATCCAGCGGTTCTCCACCGGCCGGGCGCGGATCTTGGCCACCGCCTCCTGGTGCAGCTCGTCGTTGAAGTTCGAGCGGTTGTTAGAGACGATGAACAGCGCCGGCAGTTCGTAATGGGCGGCCGTCCAGAGGGCGGTGACGCCCTGGAGGAAGTCGCCGTCGCCCAGCACCGAGACCACCTCGCGGCCCTTGTCCTTGAGCGCCAGCGCCGCGCCCACCGTGATGCCGGGACCGGCGGCGAGGCCCGCCCCGCCGTCATGGCCGAGGAAGTCCAGCGGATCGCGGAACTCATAGACGTCGCCGGCCCAGCCGATGGTCACATGGGCGAGCGAGAAGGGGCGGTCGCCGCGCGCCTTGGAGAGCGCCACCTCGATGTCGCGCGGGGCGATCTCGTCGCCCGGCTTGCCCTTGTAGGCGGCCTCGGCGCGCGGCGCGCGCTCGGGCTTCGATGCAGCGGCCTTGGCGCCCTTGGCGAGGCGCGCCTCCACCTCGGCGAGGAGCTGGGCGACGAACCGGTCCGGGCTCGCCAGCACCGGCACGTCCACCGGCGGCAGGGCGAAATAGTCCATGCTCCAGCCGCGATGGAGGTTGGCGTCGAGCGAGACGTGCACCAGCTTCGCCGGGATCGACGCGGTGTCGCGCGTCACCTGCATCAGGAAGCCGTTGAAGTCGGCCCAGTCGAGGCTGACGATCACGTCCGCCGCCCGCACCTGGTCCTTGGCGGCGGGGGTGAGCCAGTAGCAGGGCGGCACCACGTGGTTCGGGTGCTCGGTCGGGAACGCCGCGCGCTCGCGCAGCGAGGTCATGACGCGGGCGTTCAGCAGCTCGGCGAGCTTCACCCGCGCGTCCCACGCCTCCTGCGCCCGCGAGCCGCGGCCGAACAGCAGCAGCGGCGCCTTGGCGGACAGCAGCAGATCGGCGACCTGGGACACCGTCGCGTCGTCCGCGCTCGGCGGCGGGGCGAGTTGGTAGCGCTCCACCGGGGGCAAGGCGATGGGCTTGGCGAGCTTCTGCTCCTGGAGCCCGGCATCGAGGCAGATATAGACCGGCGCCCGCGGCTCCATGTGGGTGAGCTGCGCGCCGCGCAGGAACGCCTCGACGATGCCTTCGGGCGAACGCGGCTCGTCGTCCCACTTGATATAGTCGCGCAGCAGCGCGCCCTGGTCCTTGGCGGTGTGGATCCAGTCGATCCAGGGCCGGCGCATCTCCGGCGCGATCGGGCCGGTGGCGCCGAGGATCATCATCGGCATGCGGTCGCAATAGGCGTTGAACACACCCATCAGCCCGTGCATCAGGCCGACATTGGAATGCAGCACCGCGCCCATGGCCTTGTCGGTGGCCTTGGCGTAGCCGTGGGCGATGGAGACCACGTGGTCCTCGTGCATGCACAGAAGCATCTTGGGCGTCTCGTTGCCCAGGAAGTTCACAAGGCTGTCGTGCAGGCCGCGATAGCTGGCGCCGGGGTTCAGGGCCACATAGTCGATGCCGAGCTGGCGCAGCATGGCCGCCGCGACGTCGCTGCCCCAAGCAAGTTCAGCCGGTGCGTTGGACGCCACCGGCACTTCGTTCCTCTTCATCCGTTTCCTCCCCGGGGATCGCGGCGGGCCTCATGAATTGGCGCTGGCCTGCCTGCGTCCCGATCTGGTGTTGCGATGGGCCTGGACCTCTCCTTCGGCTGGCGTCGCGCTCCGGGCGGCTCAGGACGCCTTGTCGAGCCGCGCCTCGCTCTTGCGGCGGGCGGCGAGCTGCACCGCGGCGACCACTTCCGGATAGGTGCCGCAGCGGCACAGGTTTCCGGAGAGATAGTGGCGGATGAGGTCCTCGTCGGGGTCCGGATGCTCCTCCAGGAGCCGCTCGGTCATCATGATGAAGCCGGGCGTGCAGAAGCCGCACTGGAAGGCGCCGGCCTCGATGAAGGCCTGCTGGACGACGCTCGGCACGCCGCCGCGGGCGAGGCTTTCCACGGTCTCCACCCGCGTGCCTTCGAGGAACGCGGCGAGGAACAGGCATCCGGAGACCGGATCGCCGTCCACCCGCACGGTGCAGCAGCCGCACAGGCCCTGGCCGCAGCTCTCGCGGGCGCCGAACAGGCCGAACTCGTTTTGGAGCACTTCCACAAGGGTGTGATGCGGCGCGATCCGGGCCGTGACCGGCCGGCCGTTGAGGGTGAAGCTGATGGTGCTGAGGTCGGCCATCTCAGAACTCCTCGAGCGGCTGGTTCGCGGCGGCGCGCATGGCGCGGTAGACCGCCTCGGGGGTGATGGGCAGGGAGGTGATGCGTACGCCCACCGCGTCCTCGATGGCATTGGCAATGGCCGGGGAGACGCCGAACGTGGCGCTCTCGCCCACGCCCTTGGCGCCGAACGGGCCGGAATGCTGGGTCGCCACCACCGCCTCGCTCTCCATGAGCGGCGGAATGTCGAGGATGGAGGGGATCTTGTAGTCCGCGAGCGAGGCGTTGGTGACCTGGCCCGCGTCCAGCTCCATCTTCTCCGACATGGTGAAGCCGTACTGCATCACGGCGGCGCCGGAGATCTGGGTCTCCACCACCTTCGGGTTCAGCGGCGTGCCCACGTCGCACACATTGACCATGCGGGTGACGGTGACGTGGCCGGTCTCGGTGTCCACCTCGATCTCCACCGCTGTCGCGCCGATCATCCAGAACGGGGTGACGTTGTCGGAGAGGCCGGTGTCGTGGTCCGGCGACTTGTAGGTGGGGATGAAGGAGCCGATGCCGATCACGTTGCCGGCCTGCATGCCGTAGCGTTTCTTGAACAGCTGATCGACCGGGATGTTGCTGCGCTCCGGCAGGCCCAGCTCGGCGGCGAGATCGTCCAGCTTCTTCTTCGCGTCCTCGGCGGCGAGGCGCACCGCATTGCCCATGTGGAAGGTGGAGCGCGAGCCCAGGGTCGCCATGTCGTAGGGCGTCACGTCCGTGTCCGGCCGCACCACGCACACGCTTTCGGCGGGCACGTTCAGCACCTCGGCGACGATCTGCGCCATGGCGGTGTCGGAGCCCTGGCCCATGTCCACCGTGCTCGAATAGAGCGTCACCGAGCCGTCCGCCGACACGTTGACGATAGCGACCGAGGTGGTGGGCGAGATGGACGCCTTGAAGCCGATGGCAATGCCGCGACCGCGCCGGATGGTGCCGGTGCCGCGGTCGAACGGCGCCGTCCAGCCGATGCGCTCGGCGGTGCGCTCCAGCACCTCGGGGATGGCGGCGTCCTTCATCACCGTGCCGGTGGCGTGCGGGCGGCCGTCGCGCAGGATGTTCCTGCGGCGGAACTCCACCGGATCCATGCCGATGCCGCGGGCGATCAGGTCGGTGTGGCTCTCATAGGCCCACACCAATTGCGGGATGCCGAAGCCGCGCAGGGCGCCGGCCGGCGGGCGGTTGGTGTAGACCGCGACCGATTCCAGATAGACGTTGTCGATGTCGTAGGGGCCGGCCGCGGTGAAGCCGGACTTCTGCGTCACGCGCGGGCCGATGTCCGCATAGGCGCCGCCGTTCCACCACACGTCGCAGCGCCGGGCGATGACCTTGCCGTGGGCGTCGACGCCGCTCTTGATGCGGAACGTCGTGGCGTGCTTGGTGATGGTGTAGAACTGCTCTTCCATGGTCAGCGCCACCCGCACCGGGCGGCCTGCATGGAGGGCGAGGGCCGCGGCCAGCGCCTCCAGCTTGATGTACAGCTTGGCGCCGAAGCCACCGCCCAGATGGCTGGTCTTCACGCGGATGCGGTTCTCCGGCCACTTCAGCAGGCGCGCCATCTCGATGCGCACGAAGGACGGGCTCTGCGAGGCGGTGTAGATGGTGAGCCCGGCGCTGGTGGGCTCGGCCACCGAGATCATGGGCTCGAACGGCGTGTGCATCACCTGCTGGGTGGTGAAGTCGTGCTCGAACACGTGGGCGGCCTGCGCGAAGGCGGCTTCCGCGTCGCCCCGGATCAGCCGGTAGTCCAGCGCCACGTTGGTGTTGCGCTTGCCCTCCAGATGCTTGAGGTCCGGGAAGGTGCCGGCGGGCTTCAGCGTCTCGTGCACGTAGACGTTGGAGGTCGCCGCTTCCACCTCGTCATAGACGGCGGGCAGTTCCTCATAGTCCACCAGCACCAATTGGGCGGCGGCATCGGCGATGTGGGGATCGAGCGAGAGCACCACGCACACCGGCTCGCCCACATAGCGCACCTTGCCGTCGGCGAGGATCGGCTGGTCGTGGAAGGCCGGGCCGAAATAGGGCTCGGGAATGAGGGTGCGGATGTCGGCGCACGTCACCACCGAATGGACGCCGGGCACCGCCGCCGCCTCCTCGGTGTGGATGGCGAGGATGCGCCCGTGGGCCACGGTGGAGCGCACGATCTTGGCGTGCAGCATGCCGGGCAGGCGCAGATTGTGGGTGTAGTCCTCGCGGCCCGTGACCTTGGCGAGGGATTCCAGGCGCGGCACCGCGCGCCCCACCTGGCCGTTGGGCATGAGCGGATGGGTCTTGAGCTGGGTCACCGACATCAGGCCGCTCCCTCGGCTGCGAGTGCCTTTCTGAGGGCGCGGGCGACGTTCACGCGCACCAGCTGGGTCTTGTAGGGGGCCGAGCCGCGGACGTCGGACGTCACCTCGGCGGCCCTGGCGGCGGCCTCGCCGGCGGCGCGGAACGCCTCCTCGCCGATCGGCGCGCCCTTGAGGGCGGCTTCGGCATCGCTCATGCGGGTCGGCGTCTCCACCGCGGCGCTCAGGACGATGCGGGCATCCTGGATGGTGCCGCCCGCAACCTGAAGCGAGACCGCGACGCCGAGCGCCGGCCAGTCATGGGCCGAGCGGGTGGTGCACTTCACATAGGCCGAGCGCCGGCCGGCCTGCGCCGGAACCGAGAGGCCGGAGATCAATTCGCCCGGTTCGAGCGCGGTCTCGTAATAGCCGCGGAACAGCTCGGCGAGCGCGATGGTGCGGCTGCCGGAGGGACCGGTCGCGGTGATCTCGGCGCCGAGCGCCATCAGCACCGGCGGCAGGTCCATGTGCGGGTCGGCATGGGCAAGATTGCCGCCCACCGTCGCCACGTTGCGCACCCGCACATTGGAGAGCACGGGAAAGGTATCGGCGAGCACCGGGAAGGCGGCGCGCACCGCCTGCGAGCGCTCCAGCTGGCCCAGGCGCACGAGCGCGCCGGCCTGAAGCGCACCATCGGCGCTCACGGTGAACTCGGAAAAGCGCGGCTCCACCTTGCGCAGGCTGACGAGCTTGGAGGGCTGGAACACGCCCGACTTCATCATCAGCATCATCGCCGTGCCGCCGGAGACGGGGCGGCAGGTCGGATCTTCGGGGTCGATGAGGCGCACCGCCTCCTCGAACGAGGCCGGCTCCGCGAGATCGAACGGGATCATGCCGCTTCTCCCTTTTCGCCGAAGGCCTTGCGCAGGTTCTCGGTGAAGCTGCGCTCCATCTCGCGCGCCTTGGACTTCAGCACCGGCTGGCCGAGCGCGCCGAGCTTGCCCGCCAGCGCCACTTCGATGGCGTAGGCGATGCCGGTGCTGGCACCGCGATCGTCGAGGTTCGCCTTGGCGGTGCCGGTGAGGCGGCCGACCACGCCGGACGGCACGCCCTCCACCTTCGCCTCGATGACGCCGGGCGCCTCCATCTTCGTCACCTCGACGGAGACGTCGAACTTGAAGCGGATGTAGGCGACCTTGGTTTCCATCACCGCGGTGTAGTGGGTGGGGTCGATCTCGTTCAGGTCGCGCACGCCCTCGACGCAGGAAGCGAAGAAGCGGGCGTCCTTCAATTTGTCGAACACCACGGCGCGCGGGGCGCCGACCTCGATCTCTCCGGTAAAGATCATCGCGCGGGCACCTCCGCCAGAAGCGCGGTGAGCATCTCCGCGATGGTGTCCGGCACCTCCAGCGGCGTGAAATGGCGCGCCCCGGCAATAATGCTCATGCGGGCGCCGGGAATGGCCTCGGCCATGGCCTGCGCCATGGCGGGCGGGGTGGCGTAGTCCTCTTCCCCCACCACGATCCGCACCGGCATGCGGAACAGCGGCAGCGCGGCGACCTTGTCGCACGCGCCGAGCATGCGGCAGGTGCGGCCATAGGCGTCCACGTCGTTGGCGAGGAACACCTTGATGGCAGCGTCCACCACGTCCGGGTGCGCCTCGCGGAAGGCGTCGCCGAACCAACGCGTCTTCTGGAACGGCACGAGCGCGGCCATGCCGCCTTCCTTCGCCTTCATGGCCCGCTCTTCCCAGGCGGCGACGGCGTCGGCGCCGTAGCCGGCGGTGGTGTCGATGAGGCCGAGGGCGTCGGTGCGATCGGGATAGGCCGCGGCAAACGCGATGCTCACGCAGCCGCCCATGGAAGCGCCGGCCACCGCCGCGCTGCGCCAGCCGATATCGTCCATCACGGCCGCGAGGTCGTCCGCGAACTGCTCCACGGTATAGTCGGTTGCGGGCTTGTCGGAGGCACCGTGGCCGCGGCAGTCGATGGTTAGCACGTCCGCGTTCGGCAGCAAGGCGGGCACCACGCGGTCCCAGAAGCTGCGGTCCATCGCCAAGGAGTGGATGAGGGCAATGCGCCGGTCGCCCGCTCCGGTGTGGAGGGAATAGGCGATGCCCGCGCCGTCCCGCGCGGTGGTCCGTCCGTTGGTCTGCGCCATGGGTGCTGTCTGGCCTCGGCTTCCTGCGGGCGGCCGATCGGCCCGCCATCTGTCGCATCAGGCCGGAAACGTCAGGAAATACATAAACTTCCTGGATGGATTTCAGCCTTCGCGACCTTGGAGCCTTTATAGGCAGCGGGCCTTGTGTCGACCAAAGGATGGTTTCTCATGTGCGCCATGAGGAAGTTTCATTGACGGCGCCTATAGCCCTCATCGCGCGCGCCATGAGAAAATCTTGGACGGCCATGCAAAACCGTCATTTGCGCCGGGGGGCCTGCGACACGGTACTAGGCCCCGGAATGAGAGAGCGGAGGCGCAGCCTGAGGCCGCGCCATCCGCACGTGGTGCGTCGCATCCGGCGCGCCTTCAGGGAGAAGACCTCATGGATCAGAAGGTGACCGAAGCCGCGCCGATCCGGCATTACGGCCTTTATATCGACGGCCAGGAGAAGCCCGCCCCGCGGCAGATGGACAGCCTCAACCCCTATACCGGGAAAGTCTGGGCGGTGGTGCCGGACGGCACCGAGGCGGACATGGATGCGGCGGTCGCCGCCGCGCGCCACGCGTTCGACGAGGGGCCGTGGGGCAAGATGACCGCCACCCAGCGCGGCGCCCTCATGCGCAAGCTCGGCGACATCATCGCCCGCGACGCCGAGGAACTGGCGCGCATCGAGTGCAACGACAACGGCAAGCTCTATCGCGAGATGCTCGGGCAGTGGAAGTACATTCCCGAGTATTTCTATTATTATGCCGGCATGGCGGACAAGCTGCAGGGCGACGTGGTGCCCTCCGACCGGCCGAACTTCTTCATCTATACGCGGCGTGAGCCGATCGGCGTGGTGGGCGCCATCACGCCCTGGAACTCGCCCGGCCTTCTTCTTGTGTTCAAGCTCGCGCCGGGCCTCGCCGCCGGCTGCACCTTCGTGGTGAAGCCGTCCGAGCACACCCCGGTGTCGACCCTGGAGCTGGGCAAGCGGTTCGAGGAGGCGGGCTTCCCGCCCGGCGTCTACAACGTGGTGACGGGCCAGGGGTCCATCGGCGCGCATCTCGTCAAGCACCCGGACATCGACAAGCTCGCCTTCACCGGCGCCACCTCCACCGGCAAGCGCATCGCCGCCTCGGCGGCGGAGAACCTCACGCGGGTGTCGCTGGAGCTGGGCGGCAAGTCGCCGAACATCGTGTTCGAGGACGCCGATATCGACGTCGCCGCCAACGGCGCCATTGCCGGCATCTTCGGCGCCTCGGGGCAGACCTGCATGGCCGGCTCGCGCCTGCTGGTGCAGGAGAGCGTCCACGACGCGCTGCTGGAGCGCATCGTCGCCCGCACCCGCGAGATCCGCCTCGGCAATCCGCTCGACGACGCCACCGAGATGGGGCCGGTGGCCAACGAGCCCCAGTTCAAGAAGGTGCTGGAATATATCGACATCGCCAAAAGCGAGGGGGCGCAGGTCTGCTATGGCGGCCAGGGCGATCCCACCCTCGGCGGCTATTTCGTGCAGCCGACCGTGCTGGCGGGCGTGAACAACGACATGCGCATCGCCCGCGAGGAGGTGTTCGGGCCGGTGCTCTCGGTCATCAAGTTCAAGGACGAGGCGGAGGCGATCCGCATCGCCAACGACACCCGCTTCGGCCTCGCCGCCGCCGTGTGGACGCAGAACGTGCACCGTGCCCACCGCGTGGCGCACCAGCTGCGCGCCGGCACGGTGTGGATCAACGCCTACCGCGTGGTGTCCTTCGCCACCCCCTTCGGCGGCTTCAAGGAGAGCGGGCTCGGGCGCGAGAACGGCACCGACTCGATCCGCGAATACACCGAGACCAAGTCGGTCTATGTGGAGCTGACCGGCGAGCCGCGCGACCCCTTCAAGCTCGGCTGAGCCTTTCATCCGCGACGGTCCAGCGCCGGCCGGCCCCGCAGGGCTGGCCGGCTTTTTCGTCCGGCCGCCGTGTCGCGGCATGCGGGGCAGGGCCGCCCGGCGCGGATGCGCTTTGCCGCGCGCTGATGTAAGGAAGGCTCTCCAGGGGAGGCCGCCCGACGGGGCGGATCACAAAAGAGGCGCAAGACCGGTGCGCAGGCATCTGCCCTCCATGAGGGCGCTCCAGGCGTTCGAGGCGGCCGCGCGGCACCTCAATTTCACCCGTGCCGCGGTGGAGCTGAACCTCACCCAGACGGCGA
Source organism: Xanthobacter sp. BG11Y11_SDJG (assembly GCF_057364445.1). Classification (NCBI taxonomy): domain Bacteria; kingdom Pseudomonadati; phylum Pseudomonadota; class Alphaproteobacteria; order Hyphomicrobiales; family Xanthobacteraceae; genus Xanthobacter; species Xanthobacter sp. BG11Y11_SDJG. Next base: position 5,493 of record NZ_JBNFNU010000046.1, on the reverse strand, counting down.
TCAGCCACCAGATCAGGAATCTCGAGGAGACGCTGGACATCCAGCTGTTCTCGCGCGACGGCGGCCGGCTGCGGCTGACCGCCGCCGGCGAGCAGTATGTGGCGGCGGCGCGCCTGGTGATCTCCGAGATTTCGCTCGCCACCGATCGCGCCAGCCACGAGCAGCGCGACGACACGCTCACCATCGGCTGCCTCGGCACGTTCGAGATCAAGAGCCTGTTGCCGCACATCAGCGAGTTCCAGGAGCGGCATCCGGACCTCTCGCTGCGCTTCAAGACCATCATCCCGAACGCGCCGCCGGCGCGGCCGGACTATGACGTGTCGATCCAGTACGGCGTCGGCGACTGGCCGGGCATGACCGCCTACAAGCTGGGCGAGGAGGAGGTGTTCCCGGTCTGCAGCCCGCGCCTTCTGGAGCGGGACCCAGAACTCAAGCAGCCGGCGGACCTCGCGCGCCACACCATCATCCGCACCGGCTCGCCGCTGCTGGTGCGCGACGACTGGCCGTTCTGGCTCGACCGGGCGGGCGTTCCCGGCCTCGGCTTTGCGCGCGAGATCACCTGCGACCTGCTCTATCCCGCCTTCCAGGCGGCGATCGAGGGGCTCGGCATCGTCATGGGCCGCTCGGCGGTGGTGCGGCACGACATCTCGCGCGGCCTGCTGGTGGAGCCATTCAGCATCCGCCTGCATTCGCCCTCGGCCTATTACCTCGTGGTGCCGCAGGCGCGGGAGAACCTCGCCAAGGTGGTGGCGTTCCGCGACTGGGTGCTGAAGGCGCTGCTGCGCAAGATCGCGTGAGCGGAGAGGGGCGACCGCTCCGTTCGAGCAATTGGGGGGCGCTCGATTGGCAGGCGTTTGTGCATCGACACGTCTGATGAAGCATATTATCGTTATAGCACCATAAGATCTACGCACTGTTTCTCGCGAATAGTGGTCAATGTGATGATTTTTCAGCCCTAAATCTCCTTTAGAATTAATTGTATGGACAAAAGCATAAGTTATTATTTATAATGAGTATATACTATTTATTCTTTATGCAGATTGTTTCTATGAAAATAGAATATATTGTACTTCTAACACAAACATGCCTATTGTACAATGCGATATATTTAAGTCATATTGACATCAATAATATATCAAGAAAAGAACTCGATATAAAAATTTTGGGATTTAATATATTTATATTAGCGATAATAGATAACGAGCGTAACTATGAATATTTCAAATATGGAGTTTCCGTATCTAGTGTATTTCAAATCGTGGCGGAATCGCTTGGATTTCTATTTATTTGTCGATTTGTGATACGTAAAATTGATTACGCATTGGGCATTGCATAATTTGGGCCACGATGCGGCAAGTGTGCCTGCCCTTCTTCCGGTCACGTGCTGGTGACACGCGCTGCGCCATATAGGTTTCCCTAGGCAGCCCAAGCCTTGTGCGGGACTACAGACCACCCCCGGTAGACGCCGCGCCGGCTCTGGCGCAAAAGAGGGCGCGGAACCGGTGCCGGGCGGGGCGGCTCCATGCAAGAGGGTGTGGGATGAGAGGATCGATGCTGGTCGCGGGCGCCTTCGGCTGCGCCCTCGCTCTGGCTGCGGGCGGCGCCTTCGCGCAGCCGGCGCAGCCGCGTGTGCCAACCTCCCGTGCCGAGGTGCAGCTGTCCTTCGCCCCCGTGGTGGCCAAAAGCGCGCCGGCGGTGGTCAACGTCTATGCCCTGAAGGAGCAGCGCGCCCGCAACCCCCTGTTCGACGACCCGTTCTTCCGCCGCTTCTTCGGCAATCGCGGCGCGCCCGGGCTCGGCGCGCCGGAGCGGATGCAGCGCTCGCTCGGCTCCGGCGTGATCGTCGACGCTTCTGGGTTGGTAGTAACTAACTACCACGTGATCGAGCAGGCGGATGAAATCCGCATCGCCCTCAACGACCGGCGTGAATACGAGGCGGAAATCCTGCTGCGCGACCAGCGCACGGACCTCGCGGTGCTGCGCATCAAGCGCGAGGGCAAGGAGACGTTCCCGATCATCGAACTGGGCAATTCGGACGAGGTGGCGGTGGGCGATATCGCGCTCGCCATCGGCGATCCCTTTGGCGTCGGCCAGACGGTGACGCAGGGCATCATCTCCGCGCTCGCCCGCACCCAGGCGGGCATCTCCGACTACCAGTTCTTCATCCAGACCGACGCCGCCATCAATCCCGGCAATTCGGGCGGCGCGCTGGTGGACATGGCGGGGCGGCTGATCGGCATCAACACCGCGATCTATTCCCGCTCCGGCGGCTCCCACGGCATCGGCTTCGCCATTCCCGTGAACATGGCGCGGGTGGTGATCGAGCAGGCCAAGAGCGGCGGCAAGGCGGTGCGGCGCCCCTGGCTCGGTGCCTCGCTTCAGCGGGTGACGGCCGAGCTTGCCGAGGGCCTCGGCCTGCAGCGGCCCTCGGGCGTGCTCGTGACCTCGGTGGTGGAGGGCGGCCCGGCCGCCAAGGCGGGGCTGCGCAGCGGCGACCTCATCGTCGCCGTGGAAGGCCAGGCGGTGGACGACCCGCAGTCGCTCAACTACCGCCTCGCGACCCGCCCCATCGGCGGCAAGGCGGCGTTCGCCATCGCCCGCTCGGGCAAGGACATGGCGCTGGTGGTGGTGCTGGAAGGCGCGCCGGAGACCGTACCGCGCGAGGAGATCGTGCTGAAGGCGCGCTCGCCCTTCGCCGGCGCCACGGTGGTGAACCTCTCGCCCGCCGTGGCGGAGGAGCTCAGGGTCGATTTCGGCGCCACGGGCGTGGTCATCTACGACGTGGACGACACCAGCGCCGCCGCCGCCGCCGGCTTCAAGGCCGGCGACGTGATCGTGGAGGTGAACGGCCAGAAGATGCTGCGCACGCGCGACCTGGACATCGCCATCCGCACCCCGCAGCGCGCTTGGCGCGTGGTGGTGGTGCGCGGCGGGCGCGCCATCTCCGCCGTCCTGCCGGGCTGAAGGGCAGGGCGATGGCGGACCTGTTCCAGGCGGCGGGGCTCGGAGCCGAGGTCGCCCGACCGCTCGCCGACCGCCTGCGGCCGACCGTGCTCGCCGAGGTGGTGGGGCAGGACCATCTGGTGGGCCCGGACGGCGTGCTCTCGCGCATGCTGGAGACCCGGTCGCTCGGCTCGCTCATCCTCTGGGGGCCGCCAGGCACCGGCAGACCACGGTGGCGCGGCTCTCGCCAGCGCCAACCGACCTCGCATTTCGAGCAGATCTCGGCCATCTTCTCGGGCGTCGCCGACCTCAAGAAGGTGTTCGAGCAGGCGCGCGGCCGCCGCCTCACCGGCAAGGCGACGCTGCTGTTCGTGGACGAGATCCACCGCTTCAACCGCGCCCAGCAGGACAGTTTCCTCCCCGTCATGGAGGACGGCACGGTGACGCTGGTGGGCGCCACCACGGAAAATCCCTCGTTCGAGCTCAACGCCGCCTTGCTCTCGCGCGCCCGGGTGCTGGTGTTCAAGGCGCTCGACGCCGAGGCGATCGCGCGCTTGCTCGCCCGCGCCGAGGAGATCGAGGGCAAGGCGCTGCCGCTCACCGAGGAGGCGCGCTTCGCCCTCGTGAACATGGCGGACGGCGACGGGCGCGCCTCGCTCACCTTGGCGGAAGAGGTCTGGCGCGCGGCCCGCCCCGGCGAGGTGTTCGACGTCGCCGGCCTCGCCGAGGTGGTGCAGCGCCGGGCGCCGATCTACGACAAGAGCGAGGACGGTCACTACAACCTCATCTCGGCGCTCCACAAGTCGGTGCGCGGATCGGACCCCGACGCGGCGCTCTATTATCTCGCCCGCATGCTGGACGCCGGCGAGAGCCCGCTGTTCCTCGCCCGCCGCATGGTGCGCATGGCGGTGGAGGATATCGGCAATGCCGACCCGCAGGCGCTGGTGGTGACCAACGCCGCCAAGGAGGCCTACGACTTCCTCGGCTCGCCGGAGGGCGAGCTGGCGCTGGCGCAGGCGGTGGTCTACCTCGCCACGGCGCCGAAATCGAATGCCGTCTACACGGCCTTCTCCGCCGCCAAGCGGGCGGCCAAAGAGGGCGGCTCGCTGATGCCCCCCAAGACCATCCTCAACGCCCCCACCAAGCTGATGAAGGGCGAGGGCTACGGCGCCGGCTACCGCTACGACCACGACGAGCCGGATGCCTTCTCGGGCCAGAACTATTTCCCCGACGCCATCGGCCGGCAGAGCTTCTACCACCCGGTTGAGCGCGGCTTCGAGCGCGAGATCCGGAAGCGCATGGACTACTGGGCGCGCCTGCGCGCCGAGCGCGGGGAAGATTGAGCCGAGAGGATCGTGCCTCAGTCGTCGAGCTTCTTCTCCACCAGCGTCATGTCCGGCTTGAACTTGAAGTCGTAGGTCTTGCCGTCGGCGCAGACCGCGTTGTCCACCTCGAACAGGCCGTCGTCCATTTCCATGATTCCCGGCTGGCACGTGTGGGCGGAGAGGGCTGCCGTGATGTTGGCCCGCTCGTCGTCGGTCACCGGCCGGTCCTCGGCGTAAGCTGCGCCGGCAAAGGCAATGGCGGGGATCGCGACGGCGAGGGCAAATCGGCGCATCGGCGTTTCACTCCTTGATATGGGTGGCGGACCTCTCGCGGACCTGCCGCTGGGACATCCTTGAGGGTCAACGCGCGACCGCAGCCCTGCGTCCCCCGGCGCCGGTCACATTCGCGAGACACGCCCTTCGCCGTTCGCGCGCCGCGCCCAACGAAGGGGTGGCGCAGCGGCGCGTCCGGTGTCATGTCCGCGTCGGTCGAGTGCGCTTCAATGCCTCTGCGAGGGCTTCAGCGATGTATCCTGCCGTGATCGTGTTCCTGGGCGCCGGGGTCGGCGGGGTGCTGCGCCATTTGGTGAACCAATGGGCGCCGCGCCTGTTCGGCACCGGATTCCCGTTCGCGACCTTCCTGGTCAACGTGACCGGGAGCTTCATCATGGGACTGGTCATCGGCTATCTCGCCTTCAAGGACGGCGAGAACTGGACCCAGTCGCTCAGGCTGTTCCTCACCACCGGCGTGCTCGGCGGCTACACCACCTTCTCCACCTTCTCGCTCGACTTCTTCTTTCTGATGGAGCGCGGCGAGCATGGCCTCGCCGCCGCTTATGTGGTCGGCTCGGTCATCGTCGCCTTTCTCGGCGTCTTCGCCGGCATGACGCTGATGCGCGCCATGAGCTGATGGACCATGAGCTGAGGCGCCGCCGCGTGACGGCGCGCGCGCGATGCTCTATTGGTCGGCGCTCATGGGCGGACGGGCCCGAAGGGGAATTTTCCGCTGATGGCGGTCGAACTTAAGACGGTCACGCAGGACGAGGCGGGCATGCGCCTCGACCGCTGGTTCAAGGCCCACTATCCGGACCTCTCCTTCGGGCACCTGCAGAAGCTGGTGCGCACCGGACAGGTGCGGGTCGATGGCGGCCGCGCCAAGACCTCGACCCGCCTCGATCCCGGCCAGACGCGTGCGCGTGCCGCCGCTCGGCGCGGAGGCGGAGCA
>NZ_JBNFNU010000045.1:0-17096 GCF_057364445.1 Xanthobacter sp. BG11Y11_SDJG | reverse complement strand
CGTGAAGCCCGGAACGTGAGGCCCGGACCGGGCGCCGCGCGCGCCGCCGATCCGTGGCCTTCCCTCCGCCCCGCTCCCTGGCGCCATCGGCCGGTCCCCGGACCCGCGCATGCCTACCCGGCCGCGATGATCGCACAGGTTGAAAGGGAATGCGTACGCCCGCCGCGGCAAGCGGCCGCCCGGCGGCCCTGCAGCCATATGCCTGCCGCCGTGCCTGTGCTACAGGGGCGACCCGCGACCAGCCCCAGGGCCCCGCCGTCCGGGCATCCCGCCCCGCACGGCCCGCGCCGCACATCCGTCGTTTTTCCGAGAGGTTTTCCGAGCCGCCATGTCGCAGATCGTGACCCGCTTCGCCCCTCCCCCACGGGCTTCCTCCATATCGGCGGCGCGCGGACGGCCTTGTTCAACTGGCTCTATGCCCGCCACACCGGCGGCAAGATGCTGCTGCGGATCGAGGACACCGACCGCCAGCGCTCCACCAAGGAGGCCATCGACGCCATCATCGAGGGCCTGGACTGGCTCGGCATCACCTGGGACGCGAGCCGATCTACCAGTTCGCCCGCGCCGAGCGGCACCGCCAGGCGGTGGAGGAGATGCTGGCCAAGGGCAACGCCTATCGCTGTTGGGCGACCCCCCAGGAGCTGGACGAGATGCGCGAACTGGCCCGCAAGGAGGGCCGGCCGCCGCGCTATGACGGGCGCTGGCGCGACCGCGACCCGGCCGAGGGGCCGAAGGACCGCGCCCCGGTGATCCGCCTGCGCGCGCCGCAGGCGGGCGAGACCGTGATCGAGGATCTGGTGCAGGGCACCGTCACCTTCCCCAACAAGGACCTGGACGACCTGGTGCTGCTGCGCTCGGACGGCACGCCCACTTACATGCTGGCGGTGGTGGTGGACGACCACGACATGGGCGTCACCCACGTCATCCGCGGCGACGACCACCTCACCAATGCCGCGCGCCAGACCCAGATCTACCGCGCGCTCGGCTGGGACGTGCCGCAGATGGCGCACATCCCGCTGATCCACGGGCCGGACGGGGCGAAGCTGTCCAAGCGCCACGGGGCGCTCGGCGTCGATGCCTATCGCGACATGGGCTATCTGCCGGCGGCGCTGCGCAACTATCTGGTGCGCCTCGGCTGGAGCCATGGCGACCAGGAGGTGTTCTCCACCCAGGAGATGATCGACTATTTCGACCTCGACAAGGTGGGCCGCTCGGCGGCGCGCTTCGACTTCCAGAAGCTCGAGAACCTCAACGGCCAGTACATGCGCGCCGCGTCCGATGCCGACCTCCTGGCGGCCATCGACGCGCTGGTGCCGCATCTGCCGGATGCCGCCCACCGCCTCGCCCGCATGAGCGAGGCGCGCCGCGCCCAGCTCGCCGCCGCCATGCCAGGGCTGAAGGAGCGGGCGAAGACGGTGGTCGAGCTTCTGGACAATGCCGAGTTCATCTTCCTCGAGCGGCCGATCCCGCTGGACGAGAAGGCCGCCGCTTTGCTCTCGGCCGACGGCCGGGCGCATCTCGGCCGGCTCCTGCCGTTGCTGGAGGCGGCCGAGTGGAGCGCGGCCGCCACCGAGGCGGCGGTGCGCCAGTATGCGGAGGCCGCGGGCGTGAAGCTCGGCGCGGTCGCCCAGCCGCTGCGCGGCCGCGCTCACCGGCACGAGCACCTCGCCGCCGATCTCGACGTGCTGATGGTGCTGGGCCGCGACGAGAGCCTCGCCCGCCTCAGGGACCAGGCGGGGTGAGCGACCAGGGCGAGGGCGCCCCGGCGCAGGACCCTCCCGACCGCGAGCCGGACTTGGATCTGGACCTCAGGGGCCTGAAATGCCCCCTGCCCGTGCTCCACGCCCGCAAGGCGCTCGCCGGTCTGCCGCCGGGGGGGCGGGTGCGGCTCGTGTGCACCGATCCCATGACGGCCATCGACATTCCCCATTTCGTCCAGGAAAGCGGGAACGTGCTGGAGCGCCGCGAGCGCGCCGGCGACACGCTGATCTTCGTGCTGCGCCGCGCGGGGTGACGCCTGTCACCGCCGTCGCCCCCGGCTTGCCGCCGAGCGAAGACCTGCCCCCAAACGAAAACGGCGGGGCCAGAGGCCCCGCCGTCTTGCATCGGACCGAAACGATCCGCGATCAGCGCTTCGAGAACTGGAACGAACGGCGGGCCTTGGCGCGGCCGTACTTCTTGCGCTCGACCACGCGGCTGTCGCGGGTCAGGAAGCCGCCCTTCTTCAGGGGAGTGCGCAGCTCGGGCTCGTAATAGGTGAGCGCGCGCGAGATGCCGTGGCGCAGCGCGCCGGCCTGGCCGGAGAGGCCACCGCCGGACACCGTGCACACCACGTCGTACTGGCCCTCGCGGGCGGCGGCCTGGAACGGCTGGTTGATCATCAGGCGCAGCACCGGACGGGCGAAATACACCTCGATGTCGCGCTCGTTGACGGTGATCTTGCCGGTGCCGGGGCGCACCCACACGCGGGCGACCGCGTCCTTGCGCTTGCCGGTGGCGTAGGCGCGGCCGAACTTGTCCAGCTTCTGGACATGGACGGGGGCCTCCTGGCCGACGCTGCCGAGAGCGGCGCCCTTGGCACCCGCGAGCGCGTCGAGGGACTGAAGAATCTCGGCCATGTTCAGTTCCTCACGTTCTTGCGGTTGAGCGCCGCCACGTCGAGGGCGACCGGCTGCTGGGCCTCGTGCGGATGGGTCGGGCCCTTGTAGACGCGCAGGTTGCCCATGATCTTGCGGCCGAGCGGGCCGCGGGCGAGCATGCGCTCCACCGCCTTCTCGATCACGCGCTCGGGGAAGCGCCCCTCGAGGATGAACTTCGCGGTGCGTTCCTTGATGCCGCCCGGGAAGCCGGTGTGGTGGTAATAGACCTTCTGGTCCTTCTTGCGGCCCGTGAGCACCGCCTTCTCCGCGTTCACCACGACGACATTGTCGCCGCAGTCCACGTGGGGGGTGTAGATGGGCAAATGCTTGCCCTTCAGGCGCATGGCGATGATGGTCGCGAGCCGGCCGACCACGAGGCCGCTGGCGTCGATCACCACCCACTTCTTCTCGATTTCGGCGGGCTTGGCCGAATACGTCTTCATGGGGATCATCCGAATAAGAAGGCCGGGCGCGAGGGCACCCGGCGATGGAACAGGCTTCTAACGGAGGCTCCGCGCAACGTCAACGCGACGCGCCCTGAAATAACAGCGTATTTTCATATGGTTATGAAAATGTGTTATAACACCGTTCAATTTCATGAAAACCGCAGCGCGTTACGCTCGCAGTTCCTGCCGTCCTATCTCGTTACCGTCCTTCGGCGCCGAGCGTGCCCATCGTCTTCAGCCAGCGCGCGCGGCCGCCCTCCCCCAGGCCCTCGACGCCCCCCACCACGCTGGTGCGCACCGGCGCGATGCCGACGAGGCCGAGGATGTTGCGCTTCAGGATCGCCACCCCCGCCGACAGGAACCAGAGCCGGAACGCCAGCGCCGGCATGCCCATGGTCACCACGATCCGCGCCGTGCGTCCCTTGAGCAAAGGCTGCGGGAAGCCTTTGCCGTCCGCGGCATAGGCATAAGCGAAGCCGGGCCGCATGAGCTGCTCCAGAAACCCCTTGAGCAGCGCAGGCATGGTGCCGAGCCAGAGCGGGAAGAAGATCGCCACGTGCCGCGCCTCCAGGAGCGCGCCGCGGGCCTCCGCCAGTTCCAGCGGGGCCTCGCCGCTCAGGAAGTCCGCCTGCGAGCGCAAGAGCGGAAAGTCGAGCTGCGCCGCGTCGATGACGATCACCCGGTGGCCAGCCGCGCGGGCGCCATCGGCATAGGCCTGCGCCAGCGCATGGCAGAAGTGCCCGCCCGCAGGATCCGGATGGCCCTGGACGACGAGGATGGTGCCGACGGTTTCCTGGGGTTCGGACATGGAGGGTTCGGACATGGCGCTCGGTCTCCCTGCCGTCTCTATGCTGCAATGCGGCATGCGCCGCCTTGCGCCAGATCAGGCCGGGCGCCGGCGCCTACCGGTCTTCCCAGCGCGGCGCGCGCTTTTCCAGCACCGCCGCAATGCCCTCGTCGGCGTCGCGGGCCAGCATGTTCTGCGTCATCACCCGGCTGGCATAGGCATAGGCATCGTCGAGGCCCATCTCCATCTGCGCATAGAAGGCCTCCTTGCCGAGCGTCACCGGCACCGTGGACTTGGCGGCGATGCGCCGGGCCAGCTCCTGTGCCGCGCCGAGCGCCGTGCCCTCCGGCACCACCCGGTTGACGAGGCCCATGCGGTGCGCCTCCGGCGCCTCCACCCACTCGCCCAGCAGCAGCATCTCCAGCGCGTGCTTGCGGCCGAGATTGCGCGAGAGCGCCACCATGGGCGTGTGGCAGAACAGGCCGATATTGACGCCCGGCGTGCAGAAGCGCGCCTTCTCGCCGGCCACGGCAAGATCGCAGCTCGCAACGAGCTGGCAGCCGGCGGCGGTCGCCATGCCCTCCACCGCCGCGATCACCGGCTGCGGCAGGCGCACGATGGCGGTCATCAGCGCCGAGCAGCGCGCGAGCACCTCGGCGAAATAGGCGCGGCCGCGATCGGCATCGCCCCGGTGCGCCTGGATCTCCTTGAGGTCGTGCCCGGCGGAGAAGACCGGCCCGTCCGCCGCCAGCACCACCGCGCGCACGCTCTTGTCCGCCGCGATGCCGGCGAGCGCCGAGGAGAGCGCCGCCATCATCGCCTCGGACAGGCTGTTGCGCGCCTGCGGGCGGGCGAGCGTCAGCGTGCACACGCCGCCGGCGACCGCGCTCGTGAGCACGGCGGCGGCGCCGTCATTGGCGGCGGGGTGAAGGGTCATGGGGCTTCCTTCCGGGTCCTGACGGCGCGCGCGGCTCGCCGCGGCGCATTGACGTTTTCGCCGCCCATCTTATTCAGGTCGCGCGCCGGGCGCGAGCGGGCGCCGGCACGGGAGAGCGGACCATGGGATCGGGGACGGTGATGACGGCGGCGGAGCTCGAGGACTTCCTGAGGGAGGTGTTCCCCCAGGCCTTCGGCCCGTCCCGTCCGCACCACGTGGTGGCGCTCGGCCACCGCACCGCCACCATCCGCCTGGACGCCGACGACGAGCACCTGCGCCCCGGCGGCACGGTCTCCGGCCCGGCGCTGATGGCGCTCTCGGACGTCGCGGTCTATGCGGCCCTGCTCGGGCAGATCGGCAGGGTGGCGCTGGCGGTCACCACCAACCTCTCCATCAACTTCCTGCGCAAGCCGGCGCCGGGTCCGGTGTTCGCGGATGCGCGCATCATCAAGCTCGGCAAGCGCCTCGCGGTGGGCGACGTGGCGCTGCGCGGCGCCGGCAGCGAGGATCTGGTGGCGCACTGCGTCGCCACCTATTCCATCCCCGACAAGAGGTAGCCGGGCGCGGATGCGTCCGCGGCGGGATTGACGGCGGGGCGCCGCTCGCTTAACGGCTGCGCCTCCCCTCGAACCCTTCAAAAGAGCCGCCGCGCCCCATGGCCGAGACCGCCGAGAAGTCGCCCCGCATCTCCTTCGTCTCGCTGGGCTGCCCGAAGGCGCTGGTGGACAGCGAGCGCATCGTCACGCGCCTGCGCGCCGAGGGCTACGAGCTGACGCGCACCCACCAGGGCGCCGATCTCGTCATCGTGAACACCTGCGGCTTCCTCGACAGCGCCAAGCAGGAGAGCCTCTCGGCCATCGGCGACGCCCTCGCCGAGAACGGTCGCGTGGTCGTCACCGGCTGCATGGGCGCCGAGCCCGAGGACATCCTCAAGGCCCATCCGAGCGTGCTCGCCATCACCGGCCCGCAGCAATATGAGAGCGTGCTGGCGGCGGTGCACCAGGCGGTGCCGCCCCGGCACGACCCGTTCCTCGACCTCGTTCCCGACCAGGGGATCAAGCTCACCCCGCGCCACTACGCCTATCTCAAGATTTCCGAGGGCTGCTCCAACCGCTGCACCTTCTGCATCATCCCCAAGCTGCGCGGCGACCTGGTCTCGCGCGGCCGGCGAGGTGCTGCGCGAGGCGGAGAAGCTGGTGAAGGCGGGGGTGAAGGAACTGCTGGTCATCTCGCAGGACACCTCCGCCTACGGCCAGGACATCCGCTACGCGCCGAGCCCCTGGGGCGACACGGAGGTGGCGGCGCGCTTCGTCGACCTCTCCCGCGCCCTGGGCGATCTCGGCGCCTGGGTGCGGCTGCACTATGTCTACCCTTATCCGCACGTCGACCCGATCATGGCGCTGATGGCGGAAGGCAAGGTGCTGCCCTATCTCGACATCCCCTTCCAGCATGCGAGCCCGAGCGTGCTCCGGCGCATGAAGCGCCCGGCCTCGCAGGAGAAGACGCTGGCGCGCATCCAGGCGTGGCGTCAGGCGGTGCCGGACCTGACCGTCCGCTCCACCTTCATCGTCGGCTTCCCGGGCGAGACCGAGGCCGAGTTCCAGGAGCTTCTGGACTTCCTGGAGGAAGCGCAGATCGACCGCGCCGGCTGCTTCAAGTTCGAGCCGGTGCGCGGCGCCGAGGCCAATGCGCTGGCCGATCCGGTGCCCGACGCGGTGAAGGCCGAGCGCCACGACCGCTTCATGCGCGCCCAGCAGGCCATCTCCGCCCGCCGCCTGAAGAAGAAGGTGGGCACCCGCCAGCAGGTCATCATCGACCAGGTGACGCCGGGCGGCGGCATCGGCCGCACCAAGGGCGACGCGCCGGAGATCGACGGCACCGTGAAGGTCGCCGCCCGCCGCCCGCTGCGGGTGGGCGAGATCGCCACCGTCAAGATCGAGGCCGCCGGCGCCTACGACCTCGCCGGCACCGCGGTCGGCTTCTGAGCGGCGCCCGCCGCCCTATTTCTCCGCGAACAGCAGCGCGAGACGGGTCATGAGCGGTTCGTCGGTCATGTCGAGGCGCAGCGGCGTCACCGAGATGCGGCCCTCGTCGAGGGCGCGCAGGTCCGAGCCGGGGGCGGTGTCGAAGATGCGGCGCTCGAACGCGATCCAGTAATAGGGATTGTTGCGCCCGTCGCGCCGCGCGTCGATGCGCATCAGCTTCTGGTCGCGCTTGCCCTGGAAGGTCGCGGCGATGCCGGTGATCTCGTCCGGCCCGCGGTCCGGGAAGTTCACGTTCATGACGATGCCGGGCGGGATGCCTTCCTTCAGAAGCCGGCGGATCAGGTCCGGCGCATGGGTCTCGGCGGTGATGAAGCTGGGATTCTCCCGGCTCTTGATGCCGAAGGCCTGCGACAGCGCGATGGAGGGGATGCCGAGGATCGTGCCCTCGATGGCCCCGGCCACCGTTCCGGAATAGCTCACGTCCTCGGCGATGTTCTGGCCGCGATTGACGCCGGAGAGCACCAGATCGGGCGGGTTCTCAAACATCATGTGGCGCACCGCCATGATCACGCAGTCGGTGGGCGTGCCCTTCACCGCGAAGCGGCGCTCGTCCACCTGCCGCAGGCGCAGCGGATCGGAGAGCGAAAGCGAGTGGGCGACGCCCGACTGGTCGAACTCGGGCGCCACCACCCACACGTCGTCCGAGAGCCCGGCGGCGATCCGGGCGCAGGCGTCGAGGCCCGGCGCGTGAATGCCGTCGTCGTTGGTGACAAGGATGCGCATGGGTGCGGTCTCGGCTCTCGTGCGGGGAAACGGGCCCGCCAGGCGGGCCATGCAGGAATGCGGTGCATGAATAGGGCCTGGGAGCGAGGGCGCCAAGCCGCAATGCTCAGAGCGTGCCGCCGCGCCATCTGCCGCTGGGGAAATTCCCGCGGATCGTAACGGCCGCCCTGCGCCCTGCGCCGTTTACGAAGCCTCAACCATGTTGAGGTCTGCTGCAGCCTTGCGGCATGCCGCCGCGAATCGAGGCAGTCGGCCGATGGCGCAGGACATGGCTCGCCAGAGCACGTACGCGTTCAGCGGAGCGCGCCGGGTCCGCCCCTCCGCGCGGCCGCGGCCTGGGCCGGCCTCGCGGTGGCGGCTGTGCTGGCGCTGTTTTCCACTGCGCTTCACCGCCTCCAGCCGAGTGGAATTCGAGGTCGGCGCCGAGCCGCCGGCCGTCGTCACCCGCGGCATGGCGCAACTGATCGCCTCGCGCGAGATGGCGCACGACTCCTTGCAGAAGCTCGATGCCGCCGACGTGGCGCGGCTTTTCCGCCGGCGGCACGCTGGTGGCCGCCACCCCGGATTTCCGCGCGGCCGCCGCACGCGCCGCCTGGCGCCTCATGGAGAACATGGAGGTGCAGCCCGAGCGCGGCGGCCGGGCGCTGGAGATTTCGGTCTCGGCGCCGAGCGCGGCGCTCGCCGCGCGCATCGCCAATGCCTATGTCTCGGCGCTGCTCGATCTCCAGCCTCGGCCCGCGCCCAGGCGGAGGCCGAGGCGCAGGGATTCGCGCTGCCGGTGATGCGACGCGGGCCCTCCGCCGCCTTGCCGATGCTGCCCGATCCGCCACGACCGGTGCTCCTGGTGCTGCTGTTCGGCGGCCTTGCGGCGCTCATCCTCACGCGCCACATGCGCCGGCGCCCCGCGCCCGTGGGCCAGGTGGAACCGGACGATCTGCCGCGCGAGCTGGAGGGCGAGATCCGCGTGCAATGGCTCGATGCCGGCGAGGACCGCGGGCTCGACGCCGCCGCCGCGGTCGACCGGCTGATCGATGCGATGCCCGCCGCCGGCGGCACCGGGCAGGTCACGCTCCTGACCTCCGACGACTGGCCCGAGGCCTCCGCACGGTGCGCCGTGGAACTGGCGCGGCGGCTGGCCGAAGACGCGCGCGTCGCGCTGATCGCCCTCGACGGCAGCGCCGGGGAATTGGGCGCCCTGGTCTCCGATCCGCGCGCCCGGGGGTCAGCGAGCTGTTGTTCGGCGTCGCGGGATTCGGCGAGACCATCCATCGCGATTCCCAGTCCCGCGCCCATGTCATCCCGCCGGGCCGCGACGCCCGTGGCGGGCCGGGCATGGTGGGGGCGGAGCGCCTCGTTCTGGTGCTCGGCGCCCTGCGCCAGACCTACGACCATGTGGTCGTGGCGGCTCCGAGCCTTGCCGGCAGCCGCGGCGCGGATCGCCTCGCCCAGCTCGATCCGCTGCTGGTCTGCATCCATGGCGAGGACTTGCCCGCCACCGCCGCGGTGGAGGGCTTCGACGCCATCGCCGCGCGCAGCTTCAAGCAGGTCGCCATGCTCTGCCTGTCTGGCCGCGCCTTCGATCCGCCCGAGGCCGTGGCCGATCCGGACACGCTGGCGCCGCCCAGCATCGATGCGCAGGACCAGCCCCAGCCTCCGGCCGGCGAACCCGAAGCCGAGGCGCCGCGGCGCAAGCGCAAGGGCCGCAAGGCCGGCCAGCTGCCGTTGCCGCTCGCCGGCGCCGCCTGAGCCGGCTCCTCAGGCGCGGCGGTCGGGCCGTTCCATCCACCAGATGAGCGCCCCGGCCGGGATCACCCACAAGGTGCCGAGGAGCACGTAGCAGACCGTCTGCAGCGCCCAGTGCAGCTCGGTGACGCGCCCCTGGGCGATGGCCATGGCGCCGAGCGCCCAGACCACCACCAAGGCCAGCATGAGGACCGTGCCGATGAACTTGCGCAAACGCTGGGGCATCAAGACCTCTCATTGACCGCGCGGCGCGCGCCCCCGGCGGGGGCGACACTCCATCCCTTGCGCCGCGCGCTTGCCCTCTATAACGGAACCTGCGGGAGGGCTTAAGAACGGGGGCCGGAGAAGCCGAGAATGTCGCAGGCGGTTTCGAGTACGGACACCGGCGCGCCGCGCGCGCTCGCCCCGGTCCGCATCTGGCTCTATGCGGTGGCGGCGCTGATCGTCGCCATGATCGTGGTTGGTGGCGCGACCCGGCTCACCGAATCCGGCCTCTCCATCACCGAATGGAAGCCCGTCACCGGCGCCCTGCCCCCCATGTCCCAGGCCGACTGGCAGGCCGAGTTCGACAAGTACAAGACCATTCCGCAATACGAAATCCTCAACAAGGGCATGGGCCTTGAAGATTTCAAGCGGATCTACTGGTGGGAATGGGGCCACCGTCTGCTGGGCCGGCTGATCGGCCTCGCCTTCTTCCTGCCCTTCCTGTGGTTCGCCTGGCGCGGCCTGCTGCGTGGTCGGCTCCTGGCGCAGACCTTCGGCCTGTTCCTCCTGGGCGGGCTTCAGGGCGCCATCGGCTGGTGGATGGTGGCTTCGGGGCTGACCGAACGAACGTCCGTGAGCCAGTACCGCCTCGCGGTGCACCTCACCCTCGCCTGCCTCATCCTCGCAGCCGTGGTCGCCGTCGCCCGGTCCATCTCCGGCGCCGTGCGGGTTCAGGCGGCAGTGCGCCAGCGCGCGCTGGCCTGGGCGCTGCTGGTCCTGGTGCTGGTGCAGATTTTCGCCGGCGGCCTGGTGGCCGGGCTCGATGCCGGCATGGCCTACAACACCTGGCCGCTCATGGACGGACGCCTCGTGCCGCCGCTGGAGCAATTGGCGGCGACCCATCCATTCTGGCGCAACCTGTTCGAGAACGCGCTCACGGTGCAGTTCAACCACCGCATGATCGCCTATGCGCTCTGGGCGCTGGCCCTCGGCGCGGCCCTCGCCGGCCGGGACCTGCCCGCGCCGGCCGCCGGACGGGGTTGGCTGCTGTTCGCGGCCGTGACGGCGCAGGCGGCGCTCGGCATCCTCACCCTGGTCCACCAGGTACCGATGGATCTGGCCCTGGCGCACCAGTTCGGCGCCGCGGTGGTGCTGATCCTCGCCACCTTCAACGTCTACGGCCTCGCGGCCGCCGGCGAACGCTCCCCTCAGCCGGCCCTCGCGCCGGGGTGAGCGGAGCAGCTGCTCAGCGCAGCAGCATCGCCACCGCCGGGGCCACCAGCACATTGAACAGCCCGGCGAGCACCATGACGAGGCCGGCGACCGAGCCCTCCTCGCCGCCGATCTGGTGCGCCTTGGCGACCCCCGCGCCATGGGCGCCCATGCCCAGCAGCGCGCCGCGCGCCAGAGACGAGCGCAGCGGCATCGCCTTCATCACCACCTCCCCCAAGGCCGCGCCGCAGATGCCGGTGGCGATCACGAACACCGCCGCAAGGTCCGGCGCGCCGCCGATGTCCTGGGCGATGGCGACCGCGAACGGCGTCGAGGTGGAGCGCAGCATCAGGCTGAGTTGGAGCTGCTGCGACAGGCCCATGAGGTCCGCCAGCACGAAGGCGGTGGACATGGAAAGCGCCGAGCCCACCATCACGCCCACCGCCAGAACCGGCCAGTGGCGGCGGATCAGCGCCCGCTGCTCGTAGATGGGAATGGCGAAGGCGACGGTGGCGGGTCCCATCATCAGCACCAGCCAATGGGTGCCGCGGATATAGTCCGCATAGCCGGTATGAAGGCTCAAAGCGACCGCGCCGACGCCCAGCGGCGTGGTCAGCAAGGGCGATGTCCACCAGGCCCGCCAGCGCCGGTGCGCCAGCCGCGCCAAAGCATAGGCGCCAATGGTGACCGCCGACCAGAACACGGCGGCCAGCAGCGGGTCACGCAGCATGGCGCCCTCCCCGCATGCGCCAGCGCCAGGCAAGATCGACCGCGAAGGCGGTGCCGCCCATGACCATGACCGTGCCGGCGAGGATCACCCCCGCCACCTTCAGGCCGACGAGACCCATCAGTTCGCGGTGGTCGAGGATCGCCATCACGGCGGGGACGAAGAACAGCAGCATCTCCGCCAGCAGCCAGCCGGCGCCGCGCCGCACCGCGATCGGCCGCACCCGGCCGGTGGCGAGAAGAGCGAGCACCAGGAGCATGCCGACAATGCCACCGGGAAGCGGCAGTCCGGACACCCGCACGATGCCTTCGCCCAGGCCCCAGAACACCGCCAGGACACCGATCTGCGCGACCATGCTGCGATGCAGCATGTGCCGCATGTTGCGCAGCATGAGGTGCAGCATTCCCGACTGCCCCGGCCGAGAGACAGCCGGAAAACGCTGGTTCGGAGCGGTGTGACTTGGCTTGGTGGAACGAATGCCGAAACGCATGGCGCGGCACCTCCTGTGCCCTCGGTCGTTTTGTACCGCGCACCGCAACATGATGAAAATGAATTGACTGAATTCTGTTCATTCCATATCAGCATAGACATGGAACTGCGCACGCTCCGGGCTTTCGTCGAGGTGGTGCGGCAAGGCGGCTTTTCCGCCGCCGGCAAGGCGCTCAACGCCACCCAGCCCACAATCTCCAAGGCGGTGAAGCAGCTGGAGGACGAACTCGGCGTGCCGCTGCTCGACCGCATCGGCCATCGCAGCCAGCTGACCGCGGCCGGCGAGATCGCCTATCGACGCGCGCTGGCGCTGCTGGCGGAGCGCGAGGCGTTGATCGCCGAACTCGACGAATTGCGCGGCCTCCGGCGCGGCAGCCTCCGACTCGGCCTGCCGCCGCTCGGCGCCAGCACTCTGTTCGCGCCGCTGTTCGCCATCTACCGGGCGCGCTATCCGGGGGTGGAGATCCGCCTCACGGAGCACGGCTCGGCGCGGCTCGAGGAGATGCTCCACGACGGCGACCTGGAACTGGCCGGCGCGCTGCTGCCGGCCAAGGAGGGGTTCGCCGCCCAGCCGGTGCGGCTGGAGCCGCTGATGGCGGTGCTGCCGCAGGCGCACCCCCTCGCGGGCGCGACGCACACGGGCCTCGCCGCGCTGAAGGCCTCGCCTTTCATCCTGTTCGAGAGCGGCTTCGCGCTCAACAAGGTGCTGGAGGACGCCTGCGCCCGCAACGGCTTCGCGCCCCAGGTGGCGGCGCGCAGCGGGCAGACCGACTTCATCGTCGAACTGGTGGGGGCGGGCCTCGGCATCGCCTTCCTGCCCGCCACCATCGCCCGCCAGCGGGCGACGCCGGCGGTGGCACTGGTCCGGCTCGACGAGCCGGGGACGCAATGGCACATGGCCCTGGTCTGGCGGCAGGGCGGCTATCTCTCCCACGCCGCCAGGGCCTGGCTCGACCTCGCCCGCGAGGTCTACGGGCCGCAGGGCGCCTGAGTCCTCAGACCTTGGCGAGCGCCTGGTCGAGATCGCCGATGATGTCGGCCGCGTCCTCGATGCCGATGGACAGGCGCACCACGTCCGGCCCGGCACCGGCGACGGTCTTCGCCTCGTCGGAGAGCTGGCGGTGCGTGGTGGAGGCCGGGTGGATGATGAGCGAGCGCGTATCGCCGATATTGGCGAGGTGCGAGAACAGCTCGACATTGGACACCAGCCCGACGCCCGCCTCGTAGCCGCCCTTCAGCCCGAAGGTGAACACCGCGCCGGCGCCCTTCGGCAGATACGTCTTTGCCAGCGCGTGGTAGCGGTCGCCGGCAAGGCCTGGATAGCTCACCCAGGCGACCTTCGGATGCGCGGCAAGATACTCCGCCACCTTCTGCGCGTTCTCGGAGTGCTTCGCCATGCGCAGCGCCAGCGTCTCGATGCCGGTGAGGATCAGGAAGGCGTTGAAGGGCGAGAGCGCCGGCCCGAGATCGCGCAGGCCCAGCACTCGGCAGGCTATGGCGAAGGCGAAATTGCCGAAGGTCTCCGCCAGCACCATGCCGGAATATTCCGGGCGCGGCTTGGACAGGAAGGGATAGCGGTCGGTGGCCATCCAGTCGAAGGTGCCGGCGTCCACGATCACGCCGCCGATGGAATTGCCATGGCCGCCCAGGAACTTGGTGGCTGAGTGCACGACGATGTCGGCGCCGTCCTTGATCGGCTGCCACAGATAGGGCGTCGCCAAAGTGTTGTCGACGATCAGCGGCACGCCCGCTTTCTTGGCGATGGCGGAAATCGCCGCCACGTCGGTCACCACGCCGCCGGGATTGGCGATGCTCTCGATGAAGATGGCCTTGGTCTTCGGCGTGATGGCGCGCTCGAAGGACGAGATGTCGTCCGGATCGGCCCAGGCGACGTTCCAGCCATAGCTCTTGAAGGAGTGTGTGAACTGGTTGATGGAGCCGCCATAGAGCTTGCGCGAGGCGACGAACTCGTCGCCCGGCGTGAGCAGCGTGTGGAACACCAGATGCTGCGCCGCATGGCCGGAGGCCACGGCGAGGGCCGCCGTGCCGCCCTCGAGCGCGGCGACGCGCTCCTCCAGCACCGCATTGGTAGGGTTGGTGATGCGGGTATAGATGTTGCCGAAGCTCTGCAGGCCGAACAGCGAGGCCGCGTGGTTCACGTCGTCGAACACGAAGGACGTGGTCTGGTAGATGGGCGTCGCCCGCGCGCCCGTGGTCGGGTCGGGCTGGGCGCCCGCATGGATGGCCAGGGTGGCAAATCCGGGTTCGCGCTCGCTCATGGGTATTCTCCCCTTTCGGCTTTCGGCCGTCTGCCTGTTCTTAGGGCAGTTGTGATTTGAATTAAATAGCGAAATTCATCTGCTATTTTGGGCCCGACGTCCCGCGCGAGATGGACAGGCGCTGCACGCCGCCGCCGAGCAGCTTGGGGCGGCGGGCCGAGATGGTGCGGGAGTTCACCCCGGTCCAGCCGATCTCGCCGGACAGGCGGCCATATTCGATCTTCGGGCAGCGGTTCATCACCACCTGCATCCCGGCGGCCTCGGCGCGCGCGGCGGCCTCGTCGTTGCGCACGCCGAGCTGCATCCAGATCACCTTGGGCAGGGGGACGAGGGCCAGCACCTCGTCCAGCACCGCGGGCACGTGCTCCGGCGCGCGGAACACGTCCACCATGTCGATGGGCTCGGGGATGTCCTTGAGCGTGCCGAAGAAGGTGAGGCCCGCCACCTCCTTGCCCGCCTGCCCCGGATTGACCGGGAACACCCGGTAGCCGCGCTCGGCGAGATACTTCATCACGAAATAGGAGGGCCGCGCCGCATTGGCGCTGGCGCCGACGATGGCAATGGTGGAGACGCCTTCGAGGACGGAGCGGATATAGGCGTCGTCGTAGCGGTCGTGGTCCATGGCCGTCTCCTTCCCGCGCCGGGCCGCGCCCGGCGCCGAGCTATAGCACCCCGGCGGGGCTCAAGGCTTCGCCTTGGCGAACAGGGTGAAGAAGTTGCGCGTGGTCAGGGCGCCAATCTCCTCCAGGCTCACGCCGCGCGCCGCCGCCAGGGCCTTGGCGGTCTCGCGCACGAACGCCGGCTCGTTGCGCTTGCCGCGATGGGGCGTCGGGGCGAGGAAGGGCGCATCGGTTTCCACCAGCAGCCGGTCCGCCGGCAGGCCGGCGGCGATGGCGCGCAGGTCCTCGCTCTTCTTGAACGTGATGACGCCGGAGAAGGAGACATAGCCGCCGAGCGCCACGGCGCGTGCCGCGAGGTCCGCCCCACCGGTGAAGCAATGCAGAAGGAACGGGAAGGCGCCGGCCGCGCTCTCCTCCTCCAGGATCGCCGCCATGTCGGCGTCGGCCTCGCGCGAATGGATGACCAGCGGCAGCCCGGTCGCGCGGGCGGCGGCGATATGGGTGCGGAACCCCTTCTCCTGCGCGTCGCGCGGGCTGGTGTCGTAGTGATAGTCGAGCCCCGCCTCGCCGATGGCCACCACCTTGGGATGGGCCGAGAGGCGCACGAGGTCGTCCGCGGTCACGTCCGGCTCTTCCGCCGCCTGATGGGGGTGGGTGCCCACCGAGCAGAAGACGGTGTCGAACCGCTCGGCGATGGCGCGGATCTCGTCGAACCGCTTCACCCGCGTCGAGATGGTCACGAGGTGGGACACCCCGGCGGCATGGGCGCGGGCCACCACGTCGGGCAGCTCGGCGGCGAAGTCGGGAAAGTCGAGATGGCAATGGCTGTCGACGAGCATGGGCGCAGGGTGATCGCAAAGGGGAAGGGCGCAAGCCGGCATCGGCCGCCGGACGTCGGCCTTCACATAAGCGCATCGCCGCGCCGCGGCAACGCCGCGGCCCTGGCCCGTACCCGGCGTTCCGCGCGCACCCTGCGGGCGCGGGTCGCGGGCACCGGCCTTCCGCCGAAGGTGGACTTGGCCCGGCGCGCCAGGGGCGCATACCGGGCGGACCTTCCTGCGCGCCGCTCAGGCCCCGATCGATCTCCCAGGACCGACCATGCCCGGCCCCTCCCCCGCCCCCGTCTTCCGCCCCGTCTTCGCGCGCCTCGCCGAGCACACGCCGGCCTGGACCGCGGCGGTGGTGGTGGTCGCGGTGGCGCTGATCGCCTGGAGCGCGCAGCTCACCATCCCGGTGGAGCCGGTGCCGATCACGCTCCAAAGCTATGCGGTGCTGGCGCTCGGCGCGCTGCTCGGCGCGCGCCTCGCCTTCCTGGCGCTGGTCGCCTATGTGGGCCTCGGCCTCAGCGGCCTGCATCTGTTCGCCGGCGGCCGCACCGGCGTCGAGGTGCTGCTCGGCCCGTCGGGCGGCTTCCTCATCGGCTTCATAGCCGCCGCGGTGCTGGTGGGCTGGCTCCAGGAGAGCTGGGCCAGGATGAACATCCTGCGGCTGTTCGGCGCCATCCTCGTCGGCCATGCGGTGATCATGGCGCTGGGCGCGGGCTGGCTCGCCTGGCAGAAGGGCCTCGCCTTCGCCATCGACAAGGGCACCCTGCCCTTCCTGCCCGGCGCGGTCATCAAGTCCATCGCCGTGCTCGCCACCGTGATCGTTGTGGAGCGCCTCGCCGGGACCCCGCGCGCTCGCTAGCTGAGGTCAGACCCAGCCCAGCCGGCCGAGGAACGCCGCAACCCGCGCGCGCATCGCCGCCATGTGGGTGAACAGGCACACATGCTCGCCGCCGGGGATGGTCATCAGTTCCACCGATGCGTCGGCCGCCGCCAGCCGCGCGGCGTGGGCGAACGGCACCACCCGGTCCGCCAGGCCATGGACCGCCAGAACCGGCACGCCCACCGGCCCCTGCGGATGCGCGGCAAGGCCGGCGAAGGTGTCGACGTCGTTCTGTGTCCCCGGCAGGCGCGCCGCGGCCCGATGGAGCACGCTCTCTTGGAGCGCGCGCATCAGCGGCCCGGCCTCGGGATCGGCGAGGGTGCGCCGGCATTGGTCCGCATCGAGGATCGAGGCACGGGCCGCCTTTTCCGGCTGGCGGGCGGCCACCCACCCCATCAGCGGCAGCAGGCCGGGGACGCGCGCCATCGCTCTGAGCATGGGCAGGCGCGCGCGCACCCGCGCCGGCACGTCGAGCCGGCCGGTGCAGGCGGACACCAGCACCAGGCCACGGCACAACCGCCTGCGGATGGGCGCCGGG
>NZ_JBNFNU010000044.1:0-17368 GCF_057364445.1 Xanthobacter sp. BG11Y11_SDJG | reverse complement strand
GAGCCTCGCTCCCGCCGCTCCCCCTGGTCGCGCAATTGGCGCAGCGCCTCGTCGGGGGTGGGAAGGTCGGCGGCATAGCCGAGGCGCACCAGCACCATCTCCGCCGCCTGGGCGGGCTTGGGCGCCTGCTGCACCTCGCCGACGCCCTTGGTGAGCATCTGCCAGGCCCGCGCCAGCACCCGCATGGACAGGGCCTGCGCCATCTCGGCGCCGCGCAGGCGCTCGGCCTCCACCAGGGCCGCGTCCTCGGCGCTCTGCGGCACGATCTTGAGGCGGGTGACGAGGTGCGTGAATTCGGCGAGATCGGTGAGGATCACGGCGGGATCGGCGCCGGCGTCGTACTGGTCGCGGAACTCGCCCAGCGCGCGCGCCATCTCGCCCTTCATGAGCGCCTCGAACAGGTCGATGACGCGCCCCTTGTCGGCGAGGCCCAGCAGGCGCCGCACCTCTTCCGCACCCACCTTGCCGCCGCCATGGGCGATGGCCTGGTCGAGCAGGGAGAGCGAATCGCGCACCGAGCCTTCCGCCGCGCGCGCGACGATGGCGAGCGCCTCCGGCTCGATGGTCACGCCTTCCTTGGCGCAGATGCCCGAGAGGTGCGCGGCGAGTTCCCCCGCCTCCACGCGGCGCAGGTCGAAGCGCTGGCAGCGCGACAGCACCGTGACCGGCACCTTGCGGATCTCGGTGGTGGCGAAGATGAACTTCACATGCTCCGGCGGCTCCTCCAGCGTCTTCAGCAGCCCGTTGAAGGCCGCCGTGGAGAGCATGTGCACCTCGTCGATGATGTAGACCTTGTAGCGCGCCATCACCGGGCGGTAGCGCGCGCTCTCGATGATCTCGCGGATATCGTTGATGGAGGTGTTGGAGGCGGCGTCCATCTCCATCACGTCCACGTGGCGCGATTCGACGATGTCGCGGCAGTGGCGGCCGAAAGCGGAGAGGTCGAGCGTTGGCGCGCCCGGCGCGCCGTCCGCCGGCTCGTAATTGAGCGCGCGGGCGAGGATGCGGGCGGTGGTGGTCTTGCCCACCCCGCGCACGCCGGTGAGGATATAGGCTTGGGCGATGCGCCCCGAGGCGAAGGCGTTGCGCAGCGTGCGCACCATCGCCTCCTGGCCGATCAGGTCCTCGAAATTCTGCGGCCGGTACTTGCGGGCGAGCACGCGGTAGGGCGCAGGCGCGGCGGCCGGCGCGGGTCGCGCGGGCGCAGCTTCGGCGAGGCCGAGATCGAGGCCCGGCCCGGCCTCCTCATCGTCGCTGCGCTGCTGATCGCTCATCCTGCCGCCTTCGGGGCCGCCGATGGCCCTCCCCCATACATAGCATCGCGCACGCAGGCGTCGATGGTCGGGCGGGCAAATCCCCGTCGTCCACGGCCCCGGACGGCCATCCGGCATACCGCCGCGCGGCACGCCCTGCGGCGCGAATGGCACAGCGACGGGGCGCGGCAACTGGGCTCGCGAAGGGAATGGGGTGGGAGGCTGGACGAAGACCCGAGACCGGGCTCGTTGGGGCTGCTTCCTTCCGGACCTGACCCGGTTGGCGAGTGGCTCGTCCACCGCCAACCTCCCGGACCCTATATGGGCCGGCGGGCCGCGGATGGCAAGCGGCCGGCCCTCACACCAAAGCGCGGTGCCGCTCGGCGGCGGCCGGCAGGCCCTGCGGCCCGGTCACGCCGTCGATCACGAGGCCGGTATAGATGTCCACCAGCTGGTCCTGGCTGAGGCGTCCGCCGGGCCGGTACCACATGCAGATGCCGGTGAGCATGGAGATGATGGCGTAGGTGGCGACCTTCGGCTCGGCGATCTGGAACACCCCGGCCTGCGCCCCCTCGCGCAGCGTGTCCTCCAGAAGGTTCTCGTAGCGCCGGCGCAGCCCCACCACCATGGCCCGGTGGTCGTCGTCGAGGCTCCTGATCTCCATGTTGGCGATGAAGACGTGGGCCATGCGCTGCATGTGGTAGCGCAGATGGAAGGCCGAGAACGCCTTCAGGCGGGCCATGGGGTCGTCGATGCCGGCGAGGTCGGCTTCCGCCTTGGAGAGCAGGTCGGCCATGTGCTCGCGCACGATGTCGAACAGCAGGGTCTGCTTGTTGTCGAAATACTTGTAGAGCGAACCGGACTGAAGCCCCACCTCGGCCGCCAGCTGCCTGAGGCTCATGGCCTCGTAGCCATGCCGGTAGATGAGCTTCACGCCCGCCTGCCGGATGGCCTCGGCGGTCCGGGCGCCGTTTGATCCGATGGTGCGCGCCATGGCCTCTTCAGCGTCTGCCTCTCACTGTCCATCCCGGCCTTGCTGCGGCCCCGGGGTGGTGATTGGATTGCGCCGGAGCACAACCGTGCGTGGGATCGGAATGCCTTAGACTGAAGTCTGAGACGCCGCCATGCAAGGGCATCCTGCGACAAGAAATGCCGCTTGACCAGAATAAAAAAGAACGCTTGATTGTTTCCTGAAGCCCGACGTGACGATCGGGCAGGCGCCGAGCCAACGCGACACGCGGGGCGCCACATGGGGGGCGGCAAAGCCGAACCTCCGGGACACATAGGGAGGACGGCTTGAGCACCACGAACGTGGTTCCGCAGGCGCGTGCCGATGCGCACGCCATCCTGGACGTGGACAACATCTCCCTGCGATTCGGCGGCCTGAAGGCGCTCTCCGACGTGAGCTTCCACGTGAAGCCCGGCGAATTGTTCTCCATCATCGGCCCCAACGGCGCCGGCAAGACCTCCATGCTCAACTGCATCTCGGGCCGCTATTCGCCGACCGAGGGGCGGGTGCGCTTCGAGGGGCGCGACATCACCAAGCTCAAGCCCAACAAGCGCGCCGCCATCGGCATCGGCCGCACGTTCCAGAATCTCGCGCTGTTCAGCCACATGAGCGTGCTCGACAACATCATGGTCGGGCGCCACCATCTGCTGAAGAACAACTTCCTCTCCGGCGCGATCTACTGGATCGGCGGCGCCCAGAAGGAGGAGCTGGAGCACCGCAAGGCGGTCGAGAACGTCATCGACTTCCTCGAGATCCAGCACGTGCGCAAGGCCACCGCCGGCACGCTCTCCTACGGCCTCAGAAAGCGCGTGGAGCTCGCCCGCGCGGTGGCGCTGGAGCCGAAGATCATCCTTCTCGACGAGCCCATGGCGGGCATGAATCTCGAGGAGAAGGAGGACATGGCCCGCTACATCATCGACCTCAACGAGGAATGGGGCATGACCATCATCATGATCGAGCACGACATGGGGGTGGTGATGGACATCTCCCACCGGGTGATGGTGCTGGATTTCGGCCGCAAGATCGCGGAAGGCCTGCCGGCCGAGGTGCTCGCCAACGAGAATGTGCGCAAGGCCTATCTCGGCGAGGACGACCTGGAGATCGACGGCGAGCCCGTCCACGAAGACGAAGTGGCGTGAGGGCCAAGCACATGACCCTGCCCGACATCACCCGCTACGACACCCTGCCGAAGCTCCTGGAGCTGCACGCCGCCGAACATGGCGGCGACATCTGGCTGCGCGAGAAGGACCTCGGCATCTGGAACGCCTATACCTGGGGCGAGGTGGCGCGCCGCGTGAAGCACATCGCCCTCGGCCTCGCCGGCCTCGGCGTCGCCCGGGGCGACGTGGTGGCGCTGCTCGGCGACAACCGCCCGGAATGGCTGATGGGCGAGATCGCCGCCCATGCGCTCGGCGGTATGAGTCTGGGCATCTATCGCGACGCGCTCGCCGACGAGGTGGCCTATCTCATCACCTATGCGGACGTGGCCGTGGTGTTCGCCGAGGACGAGGAGCAGGTGGACAAGCTGCTCCAGCTCGAGGAGAAGATCCCCACCGTCCGCCACATCGTCTATTCCGACCCGCGCGGCATCCGCAAATACGACGACCCGCGTCTCGTTTCGCTGGAGAGCCTGGAGGAGCAGGGCCGCGCCCGCGATGCCGCAGCGCCCGCCGCCTATGCGGACATGGTGGCCGCCGGCAAGGGCGACGACGTCGCCATCCTGTGCACCACCTCGGGCACCACCTCCCACCCCAAGCTCGCCATGCTGACCGGCGGCGCGCTGCTGCGCCACTGCAAGGCTTACCTCCTCATGCGGACCCGCGCGCCCGACGACGAGTATGTCAGCGTGCTCCAGATGCCCTGGATCATGGAGCAGATCTACGCCTTCGGTCAGGCGCTCCTCTCCCGCATGAAGGTGAACTTCGTCGAGGAGCCGGAGACCATGATGGCCGACATGCGCGAGATCGGCCCCACCTTCGTGCTGTTCGCCCCGCGCGTGTGGGAGCAGATCGCCGCCGACGTGCGCGCCCGCATGATGGACGCCTCGGCATTGAAGCGCGCCATGTTCCATTTCGGCATGGCGCTGGGCCTCAAGGCGCTGGAGCGGGGCCGCCGCTCGGCCTTGGCGGACGTCCTCCTGTTCCGCGCCTTGCGCGACCGGCTGGGCTTCACCCGCCTGAAGTCGGCCGCCACCGGCGGCGCGGCGCTCGGGCCCGACACCTTCCGCTTCTTCCTCGCGCTCGGCGTGCCCATGCGCCAGCTCTACGGCCAGACCGAGCTGCTCGGCGCCTACACCCTGCACGAGGCGCAGGACGTGGATTTCGACACGGTGGGCGTGCCCATGGAGGGCGTCGAGATCCGCATCGACGATCCCGACAAGAACGGCCTCGGCGAGGTGGTGACGCGCCACCGCAACATGTTCACCGGCTATTTCCGCAACGACGCGGAGACCGCCAAGTCGTTCGACCCGGAGGGCTGGATGCGCACCGGCGACGCCGGCTTCTTCAACGACAAGGGCCACCTCGTGGTCATCGACCGCGTGCGCGACATGGCGCAGACCGCGCACGGCGACCGCTTCTCGCCGCAATACATCGAGAACAAGCTGAAGTTCTCGCCTTATGTGGCCGAGGCGGTGATCCTCGGCGACGGGCGCGACAGCCTCGCCGCCATCATCTGCATCCGCTTCTCCATCGTCTCCAAGTGGGCCGAGAAGCAGCGCATCGCCTTCACCACCTACACCGACCTGTCCTCCAAGCCGGAGGTCATCGCCCTCCTGCGCAAGGAGGTGGAGGAGGTGAACAAGACGCTGGCCGCGAAGCAGCGCATCTCCCGCTTCCTGCTGCTCTACAAGGAGCTGGACGCGGACGACGGCGAGCTGACTCGCACCCGCAAGGTCCGCCGCGGCGTCATCAACGAGCGCTACGGCACCATCATCGACGCCATGTATGCGGGCGAGAAGGTGATCGACGTGGACACCACCATCACCTTCCAGGACGGCACCAAGCAGCGCATCAAGACCAAGCTCGACGTTGTCGAGCTGGACACCCGCGCCGGCACCGCCGCCACCGAAGCCAAAAGGAGGGCGGCGTGATGGCGGCCTACGTGTCCGCCGCGCCCCGGACCAGCGACGGCGCAGCCGGAGCGCCGATCCGGGGCCCAGGAGAAGAGTCGGCGAAGCCGGCTCTTGCTGCCTACGCCCCTGATCGCGCCGCCTTCGGCGACCTTTTGCGCGGGGCCCCGGCTCTCCTTCCGCTGCCGCTTCAGTCGGCCGGGGCGCGCGGTTCCGCTTGCGCCTCCCCACCCCTCACCCCCGCCCCCTCTCCCGCAAGGGGAGAGGCGAGCGGCGTCGTGCCCTTCCCGGAGCCCCGCTGATGCAGTCCCAGCTCCTCGTCCAGCTCATCATCAACGGGCTCATCATCGGCACGCTCTACGGCGTGGTCGGCATGTGCTTCGTGCTCATCTACAAGGCCAGCCAGGTGGTGAACTTCGCCCAGGGCGAGTTCCTGCTGATCGGCGCGTGGGTGTGCTGGTGGCTTCTGACCGCCTGGGACATTCCCTTCTTCTGGGGCTTCCTGATCGCCATCGCCTTCATGATGGTGTTCGGCATCCTGGTGCAGATGGTGGTGCTGCGGCCGCTGATCGGCGAGCCCATCATCTCCGTCATCATGGTGACGATCGGCCTGTCCATCTTCTTCCAGGCGCTGATGAAGTGGATGTTCGGCACCTTCGCCCAGCCGTTCCCGCCCATCTTCCCGGTGGCGCAGGTCAATATCCTCGGGCTCCAGGTGCAGACCGCCTATTTGATGTCCACCGGGGTGAGCCTTGCCATCATGGCCGGCTTCGCCTGGTTCTTTAAGTATTCGAAGATGGGCCTCGCCATGCGGGCCACCGCCTTCTCCCAGCAGGTGGCGCAGTCGCTCGGCATCTCCGTGCGCCAGGTGTTCGCGCTGTCCTGGGGCATCTCGGCGGCGGTCTCGGCGGTCGCCGGCGTGGTGGTGGGCATCGTCAACGGCGTGTCCTCCGCCCTCTCCTTCTTCGGCATCAAGGTGTTCCCGGCGGTGATCCTCGGCGGCCTCGACAGCGTGTTCGGCGCGGTGGTGGGCGGCCTCATCGTCGGCCTCCTGGAGAACCTCGCCCAGTTCGTGGACAGCCAGTATCTCAAGTGGGGCAACCTCTACGAGATCGCGCCCTTCTACGCCCTGATCCTGATCCTGATGATCAAGCCCTACGGGCTGTTCGGCACCCGCGACATCGAGAGGGTCTGAGACCATGGCCATGACCTCCATGCGTCCGTGCGGCGACTACCGCACCAGCTACCAGGCCGACCAGACGATCTTCTCGACCCGCCTGACGCTGATCCTGATCGTGGCGGCGATCGTCGCCCTGTGCTTCGCGCCGATGTTCCTGTCGCGCTACGTGCTGAGCCTGATGATCCAGATCGGCTATCTCGGCATCGCCGCCTTGGGGCTGAACATCCTGGTCGGCTTCTCGGGGCAGATCTCCATCGGCCACGCCGTGTTCTTCGGCTTCGGCGGCTTCGCCTCGGCCTATCTCGCCAACAAGGGCGTGCCGGTGCCGCTGGCCATCGTGCTGGCGGGGCTGTGGACCACCATCGTCGGCCTCATCTTCGGCCTGCCGGCGGCACGGGTGAAGGGGCTCTACCTCGCCATCGCGACGCTGGCCGCGCAGTTCATCCTGCAGGACTTCTTCGTGCGCGCCGAATGGTTCACTGGCGGCACCCACGGCGCCATGGCGCCGCCGTTCGAGTTGTTCGGCTACGACCTCTCCGGCGACACGCGCTACTTCTATGTGGTGCTGTTCTTCGTGGTGGTGATGTATCTCGGCGCCACCAACCTGATGCGCACCCGCGACGGGCGGGCGCTGATCGCGGTGCGCGACCACTATCTCTCCGCCGAGATGATGGGCGTGAACCTGACGAAGTACCGCACCATGGCGTTCGGCATCTCGTCCTTCTACGCCGGCATCGGCGGCGCACTCTATGCCCACTATATCGGCTTCATGTCGGTGGAGGGGCTCGACATCCTGTTCTCGATCCAGTTCCTCGGCATGATCATCATCGGCGGGCTCGGCTCCATCATGGGCTCGCTCATGGGCACCATCTTCATGGTGCTGCTGCCGGAACTGACGGGCATGCTGGCGAGCGCGCTCCAGGGCAGCACCATCGACCAGGTGCTGCACCTGAAGGACGGCATCACCTACATGCGCGAGATGCTGATCGGTGCCACCATCATCCTGTTCCTGATCTTCGAGCCGGACGGCCTCGCGCACCGCTGGCGGCTGATCAAGGCCTACTGGAAGCTCTACCCGTTCTCGTACTGACCCGTAGACCACCCCGGCGAAGGCGGCAGGAAGACCTCCCCGCCCCAAGAGGATCAACCAAGGAGACGCACATGAAGAAGATCGCGTTGTCCGTCGTGTCGGCGCTGGCGATCGCCGCCGCCGGCCCGGCCGCCGCCCAGACCATCAATATCGGCCATCTCGCCGACTATTCGGGCGGCACCTCGGACGTGGGCCAGCCCTACGGCCAGGGCATCCAGGACACCATCGCCTGGATCAACGCCAATGGCGGCGTGAACGGCAAGAAGATCAATTCCGACTTCAACGAATACGGCTACCAGGTGCCGCGCGCGCTGGCCGCCTTCAAGAAGTGGGTGGGCACCGACAAGGTGGTCGCCATCCAGGGCTGGGGCACCGCCGACACCGAGGCGCTGGTCGCCATGGTGACCAAGGAGGAGGTGCCGTACTTCTCCGCCTCCTACTCGGCCTCGCTCACCGACCCCAAGGGCAAGGTGAACGAGAAGAGCGAGCGCGCCGCGCCGTTCAACTTCTTCTATGGCCCGTCTTATTCCGACGCGGCCCGCGCCATGGTGCAGTTCGCCGCCGACGACTGGAAGAAGAAGGGCAAGCCGGGCAAGCCCAAGTGGGTGCACATGGGCGCCAACCACCCGTTCCCGAACTCGCCCAAGGCGGCGGCCGAGGCCTATGCCAAGGAGCTGGGCTTCGAGGTGCTCGACCCGATCACCTTCGCGCTGACCCCGGGTGACTACACGCCCCAGTGCCTGACGCTGAAGCAGTCCGGCGCCAACTACGCCTATCTCGGCAACACCGCCGGCTCCAATATCTCGGTGCTGAAGGCCTGCAAGACCGCCGGCGTGGACGTGCAGTTCTTCGGCAACGTCTGGGGCATGGACGAGAATGCCGCCAAGGCGGCGGGGGATGCCGCCAACGGCGTCGTGTTCCCGGTGCGCACCGCCGTCACCTGGTCCGGCAACGCACCCGGTCTCGCCACCATGAAGGAGATCTCCAAGACCTCCGACCCGTCCGGCACCGCCTACCGGCCGGTGCACTATCTCGCCGCCATCTGCACCGCCCTCTACATGAAGGAGGCCATGGAGTGGGCGGACAAGAACGGCGGCGTCAGCGGCGTGAAGATCCGCGACGGCATGTACCAGAAGAAGGACTGGGTGCCGAAGGGCACCGAGGGCGTGTGCAAGCCGTCCACCTGGACCGCCACCGACCACCGCCCCACCACCAGCGTGGACCTCTACCGCGCCGTGGTGAACGGCCCCACCGACGCCTCGGTGGCCGAACTGGTGAAGAGCGGCGTGATCAAGCTGGACAAGGTCGCCACCATCGACCTGCCCCGCAAAACCGAGCTGCAGGGCTGGTGAGAAACGCGGCGGGGCGGGCCTCGGCCCGCCTCCCCTAGCGACGTCGTCCTCCGGCTCGACCGGAGGACCCATATCTGCGCCGGTCCATGCCGGACCGGCGGGTGGATGCTCCGGTCAAGCCGGAGCATGACGGTGACAATGGCTGCGCCGGCCTGACGCGCGGGCCGAGACGTGAGGAGACCGCCATGGCCGAGGCCGCACTGAAGATCGATCCCGCCGCCGAGGCGGCGCCGCAGACGCTGCTGGCGGTGGACAATATCGAGGTGGTCTATAACGACGTGATCCTCGTCCTGCGCGGGCTGTCGCTGAAGGTGCCGCAGGGCCAGGTGGTGGCGCTGCTCGGCTCCAACGGCGCCGGCAAGTCGACCACGCTGAAGGCCATTTCCGGGCTGCTCAAGTCCGAGGACGGCGAGATCACGCGCGGCGACATCACCTTCGCCGGCGAGAAGATCAATGGCATCGAACCGGACAAGATCGTGCGGCGCGGCATCTTCCAGGTGATGGAGGGCCGCCGCATCATCGCCGACATGACGGTGCTGGAAAACCTGCGCCTCGGCGCCTTCACCCGGCGCGACAACGAGGTGAAGAGCGACATCGAGCGCGTCTACGACTATTTCCCGCGCCTGCGGGAGCGCACCGGCCTTGCCGGCTACCTCTCCGGCGGCGAGCAGCAGATGCTGGCCATCGGCCGCGCCATGATGGCGCGTCCCAAGCTGATCCTCATGGACGAACCCTCCATGGGCCTGTCGCCGCTCTTGGTGAAGGAGGTGTTCGCCATCATCCGCAAGCTCAACCGCGACCTCGGCGTCACCATCCTCCTGGTGGAGCAGAATGCGCGCGTGGCGCTCTCGGTGGCGGACTACGGCTACATCATGGAGCAGGGCAAGATCGTGCTGGACGGCACGGCGGCGGCGCTCCAGTCGAACGAGGACGTGAAGGAATTCTATCTCGGCCAGGGCGGCGGCGAGGAGCGCAAGTCCTTCAAGAACCTCAAGAGCTTCAAGCGCCGCAAAAGATGGCTGTAGCGTGATCGCAGGCGCCGTTCCCCGGACCAGCGACGGCGCAGCCGGAGCGCCGATCCGGCAAAGGCGTCGGGGGGCGATCCGGTCTGCACATCCATGCTGCCGCGCACGCTCCAGGAGTTGCCGTCATCGCCCGGCTTGTCCGGGCGATCCGCCGGCGGCCCGGCTGGCATGTGGATTTGAAGCGCGCCGACACGGATGAGTGGATGCCCCGGACGAGCCGGGGCATGACGACCTCGGAAACCGTCACCTCTGCGCCCCGGCTCTCCTTCCGCCCGGCTCCGGCGGGCCGGGCGCGCGACGGGTGAGGGACCGGGACATCGATCGCCAGCTCAAGCACACGGACCCGACCATGACCGATCCGAACCGCCACTACGACGCCAGCGAGACCCGCGCCCCCGAGGCGCGCGAGGCCGCGCTGATGGCGGCGCTGCCCGCCCAGGTCGCCCACGCCAAGGCGAAGTCGGCTTTCTTCGGCGCCCTGTTCAAGGACGTGGACCCCGCCGCCGTGACCTCGCGCGCGGCGCTGGCGCGGCTGCCCGTCACCCGCAAGTCGGACCTTCTGGAGATCCAGCCGAAAAGCCTGCCCTTCGGCGGCCTCAACGCGGTGGCGCCGGGCAAGCTCGCGCGCATCTTCATGTCGCCCGGCCCGATCTACGATCCGGAGGGCCACGGCCCCGATTTCTGGCGCTTCGCCCGCGGCCTGTTCGCGGCGGGCTTCCGGGCCGGCGACATCGTCCACAATTCCTTCTCCTACCACCTCACCCCGGCGGGCTCGATGATCGAGAGCGGCGCCCATGCGCTCGGCTGCGCGGTGGTGCCGGCGGGTGTCGGCCAGACCGACCTGCAATTGCGCGCCATCGCCGACATCCGCCCGCAGGGCTATGGCGGCACGCCTTCCTTCCTCAAGATCCTGGTGGACAAGGCGCGCGAGACCGGCACCGACATCTCCTCGCTCAAGAAGGCGCTGGTAACGGGCGAAGCCTTCCTGCCGCCGCACCGGGCCGAGCTGAAGGCCGCCGGCATCACGGCGCGCCAGTGCTACGGCACCGCCGATCTCGGCCTCGTCGCTTATGAGAGCGAGGCCGAGGAGGGCATGATCGTCGAGGAGGGCTGCCTGGTTGAAATCCTGCGCCCCGGCACCGGCGACCCGGTGGAGGCGGAGGGCGAGGTCGGCGAGGTGGTGGTGACGCTGTTCGACGCGGACTATCCCCTCATCCGCTTCGCCACCGGCGACCTCTCGGCGGTTCTGCCGGGCCTGAGCCCCTGCGGCCGGACGAACATGCGCCTCAAGGGCTGGATGGGCCGCGCCGACCAGGTGACAAAAATCCGCGGCATGTTCGTGCACCCGGTGCAGGTGACGGCGGCGGTGAAGAAGCACCCGGCGGTGGCCAAGGCGCGCCTCGTGGTGGACCGCATTGGCGACCAGGACGACATGCTGCTGGAGATCGAGGTGGCGGACGCCGCCGCCGTGTCCCAGGAGGCGCTGCTGGACGATCTGCGCGCCGCCACCAAGCTGCGCGGGCGCCTCGCTTTGCTCGCCCCCGGCACCCTGCCGGCGGACGCCAAGACCATCGAGGACCGCCGCCCGGTGTGAGCGGCCGGCCCCTTGGGGGTCGACGAGCGGCCCTTGCCCATTTTAGCCGTCATCCCCCGGCTTTTGTTCACCAGGACCGACAAGTCCTCGCGGGGGCTATCTAAAGAGGCGTGCTCAGCAGGCCGCCCATTGCAGGCTTAGAAGGCGGGCTTGACCACCATCAGCCATACGATGCCCAAGGCCGCAGCAAATGCCGGGAAACCCAATACGAACCATAGTTTGAACAGGCGGAAATACCGCTCAGACAATGGCTCGCCGGTGGCGGCGGCTTGAAGTGCCAGGTCCCGCAGGCGGATTTGGATCCACACAACCGGCAGCCAGCACAGGCCGGTGACGACATAGAGAATGAGGCTTAGCCCGATCCATCCCGAGAACAGCGGATAGCCGACCAAGTGGGCCAGGGACGCGCCGGTGATGGGCTGCAGGATCATCGCCGAGGCTGTGAATACCGTATCGGCCAGCACTACGATCTTGGCGGTATGGCCGATCAATGCTGGATCGCGTGTGCGATGAGCCATCAGCATGAAAAAGGCGATGCCGGCTCCCGTGCCAAGCAGCACCGTCGCGCCAACCACGTGCGCGATCTTCAGCAGGGCGTGGAGGTCCATCAGCGTTCGTCCAGCGTGGCCAAGGCCGCCAGGGCCAGGAAAGCGGCGGGAATGCTCTTGAGCAGTGGCCCCATTGGATCGAGCCACAGATCGGGGCGCACCAGGGCGCCGCCAAGCAGATAGCCGACTGTGACCAACAACATGCCCTGCAAGGCCCGGGCGGCGGTCGGTCGCCAGATCAGCAGCAGGGCCAGGGCGATGTCGACCAAACTGCCTCCGATCACCGCACCTGTCGCCAGTCCCGCGTCCATGCCGGAGGCGGTCAGGATGGCTATGGCGTCCTTCAATCCAACCGTCAGGCCGATCAACCCCGACAGTAGCCAGAAGGCGAACAGGCAGGTGAGGATGGCGGGCTTGGCGAAATAGGCGCGGGCGAACCAGCGCTCTTGAACGCCCGAGGGGGCGGCGGCCAGCAGGGCGTCGAAGGATCGTGGGACCCATCCCAGGCGCGCGGCGTCTTCCGTCCGCCCGCGAACGCCCATCTGCAGTTGCTCCAATGCGGCGGTGCGCATTGGGCTGCGCCAGCCCAGCCAGGCCAAGGCGTCGCTAGCGGCGGCGGTCGCGCGGGCCAGACGCAGCGGCAGGCGGATCGTCCGTACTGGCCGCAGCCCCAGCCAGCCGCGCAGTCGGCCGACAAGGTCGATCAGGGTCAGCGCCTCGCCGTGGACGAGGTCTAGGCTGGTGCGCGTCGGCGCGTCCGGGGCCAGGCAGCGGGCGACCGCGACCGCGAGATCCTCGGCACCGATCGTCTGGACAAGGCTGTCGCCGAAGACCACGGGGCTGGCGCCGGGAAATCCGGCCAGGCCGCGCAACAAGGCCGTACCGCCATAGGCTGCCGGGGCGAACACGAGACCTGGGCGCAGGATGATCCACTCCAGCGAGCTTTGAGCCAGAAGAGTCTCGGCCTCCAGCTTGGTGGCGTTGAACGCAGTCCTCCGCCCTGGCTCAACCCCTGCTGCCGAGATATGCACGAGACGGCGGACGCCGATCTCCTCGCAAGCCTTGGCCAAGCGACGAACCCCTTCGACATGGACCGCCCTCAGGTCGTCGCGGGGACTGTCCTGCAAGGCGCCGGCGCAGTTGACCACAGCCTCGGTGTCGGCGAGCAGGATGGCCCAATCGGCGACCGTGGCTTTGGCCAGATCGGCGCGCTTCCACTCCAAGGCGGGGAAGCGACGGCGGGCCGCGTCGATGTCGCGACCAACGCCGACGACCACATGACCGTCGGCCGCTAATCGGGCGGCCACATATGAACCGATGAGCCCATAGGCCCCGACAATGGCAATGCGCATCGACGACGCTTAGCGTCTCAGCCGTGGAGGGGGAAGCGTCACCATCGGTCGCCCGCCCGTCGGCGATCCAACCCGAACAGTCGACCACCATGACAGCTTCAGGCGCCAGCGGTGGCCGTTGCCCCGCGTCGGTGTATCCCCATCATCCCCCGGCTTGTCCGGGGCATCCACCGCGCCGCGCGCGCGGCCCCCCGCTTGCGCGCGCAGCAGGCGATCCAAATGGATGCCCCGGGACAAGCCCGGGGCATGACGCAGGTTAAGCCGGCCGCCGCGTTTCGGCCGGCCTACTTCGCCGGCGCCATCGCGCCCGCCGCCGGAGCCTGCGCCGGGAAGCGGTCGGAGATGTCCAGGTTGAAGATGCGCTTGGCGTTGAGGCCGAGGATGTTGCGCTTCGACTGCTCGGAGAGGAACTTCAGGTCCCAGATGGTGCTCGGCAGGTCCATGTCCCAATGGGGATAGTCGGACGAATAGAGCAATTGCGTATCCGCATTGATCATCTTGAAGGTGAGTTCCAGCGCCTCCATGTTGTTCACCATCTCCATCGGCTGGGTGGTGTAGTACATCTCGCGCATATAGTCGCTCGGCAGACGCTTCAGCGAAGGCGCCTCGGAGGTGCGCATGCGGAAATCGTTGTCGAGCCGCTGCATCAGCCACGGCACCCAGGCGAGGCCGGATTCGATCCAGATCACCTTGAGCTTCGGGAAGCGCTCGGGCAGGCCGTTGATCACCCAGTTGGCGCAGTGCACCGCGTTGAAGAAGGTGAAGCCCACCGCATGGGCGGTGATGAAGCGGTTGGTGAGCGAGACCAGCTGGTCGTTCCAGTGGTAGGAGGCGTGGAAGGAGAGCGGCAGGCCCATCTCCTCCAGCAGCGCGTAGGTCTTCATATAGGCGTTGTCATAGACCGGCTTGTAGCGGGTCGAGACCACCATGAAGCCGATCACGCCTTCCTTGTGGCCGAACTCCTTCACCATCCGGTAGGTGGCCTCGGGGTCGTTGAACGGCAGATAGAGCATGGTCTTCAGCCGCTTGCAGGTGGGCGTGACATTGTCCGTCAGCCAGCGATTGTAGGCCCGCGCCATGCCCACCTCGACCTCGTGCTGCGGGTGCAGGCCGAGGAACAGCATGGGGGTGGGGAACAGGCAGGCATAGTCGACGCTGAGCGCATCCATCCAGCGCAGCGTCTGCTCCACCTCGCGCGGGCGCCGGTGAGATCGATCTTCTCGTGCTTGCGCTCCATGTAGCGCGTCACCCGACCGCCGCCGTCCTGGTAGCCCGGCTGGTCCACCAGCACCGAGGTCGCGCCCTTGTAGGCGTAGGTGTTGATGGCGAGCTGCTTGAGCGCCGGGTCCTCGATGTATTCGAGGATCTCCGCGAGATTGTCGGTCTCGTAGTGATGCGAATCCACGTCCACCACGAGGACGTCGTCGAGCCCGCGGACATCGGCCTGGGCGCGGGCATTGGCGAGGTGCTCCCCGGTGTGGAAGCCCTCGATGTTCATGTCGTAAGCGGGGGTGCTGGAGCGGAAATGCATGGCTGAAATTCCTTGCCGTGTGCTCAGCGGGTGCCCGACCAGGACTGCCACATGCCGAGCTCGAAGATTTCGAGGTTCGAGGCCTTCATCATCGCCGAGACGGTGACGAGAACGGCCGTGGCGCTCACCGCGCCGCCGTCGCCGAGCACCTGGACCCGGTTCCCGCCATCGAACTTGGCGCCGCAGACCTGGACCAGGAGCGTCGCGAGCTCGTTCAGCGCGCCTTCGGGGAAGTCGGCGCCGCGTCGCCGGCCGCCGCCGCCCGAAGCTGGTCGACCAGGCGGGCGATGTCCGCCTCGGACAGGGGGGCGGGAGCGGGCGGCATGGCGGGGCGGGCCAGTTCAGACGATGACATAGACATTGGCGTCCCTCTCCACGGCGGTGAAGCGGCGCAGGCCCACGGCGCCGTCGCCCGCGCACTTGCCGGTCTCGATGTCGAATTCCCAGCCGTGCCAGGGGCAGACGATGTGCAGCACGTCCTCGTTGAAGCGCATGCCCTGGTAGGTGTGGTCCTCGGCGATGATCTCCTCCACCTTGTGGATCATCAGCCCGGCGCAGACCGGCCCGCCCTGGTGCGGGCACAGGTTGAGGAAAGCGTGCAGCTTGCCCTTGGCGCGGATCACGCCGATCTCGTGCTTTCCGGCGCGCACCGTGGCGCGGCCGCCCTCCGGCAGCTGGTCGGACGTGGTGACGAACACCTCGGGCATCGTTTGCTCCGCTCGCATCTTCTTGACGGGCTATGGGTGCGCGATCGCCGGATTTCGCGCCAACGATGATTTCTGAAACGGGCGCTGAGCAAAATTCAGCGAGAGATCAAGGTGTTGAAATTCATTTGGAATTCGTCGAAGAAGCCCGAAGGGTGGCCACGACCGGTCCATAGCCGGGCGGCATCTCCACGGCGGCGGGCATGAAGCGAGGCGCCGGCCTCACGCACTCAGGGTGCGGGGCGCCGGCGCCTCGTTGAGGCGCTCCAGCAGCCAGCCGCGGAAGGTCGCGACCTTGTTGACGCCGGCATTGGCGTGGGGCGTGACGAGATAATAGCTGAAGGCCGAGCGCGCCCTGAGGCCGAACGGCTCCACCAGCCGCCCGCTTTCCAGATCGGGACCCACGACCCCCGAGCGGCCGAGGATGACCCCGAGCCCGTCGATGGCGGCGTGGAGCGAGGTGATCATGTAGTCGCAGGCGATCTCGGACTGGAATTCGAGCCCCGGCACGTCCGCCGCCTCCAGCCAGAACGGCCATTCGTCGCGCAGGATCAGGGACGAGGTGCGGATCACCGTGTGCGCGGCGAGGTCGGCGGGCTCGCGCAGCCGCGGTCCCTTGGCGAACAGGCGCGGGCTGCACACCGGGAACACCTCCTCGGTGCCGAGCTTGTCCACGCTCACGCCGGCCCAGTCGCCGGCGCCGTGCCAGATGGCGACGTCGAAATCGTAGTTCTGCGCATTCTCGAACCATTGCGTGGTGCGCAGGCGCAGGGAAATGGACGGGTAGAGCGCGCGGAAATCGTGCAGATGCGGCAGCAGGCGCTTGATGGCGAAGGTGCCGAGGCACTGCACGGTGAGCACCCGCTCGTCGGAATTGTCGGCCGCGCGGTTGGTGGCCGAGGAAATCTCGACGATGGCGGAGCGCACCGAGCTGAGATAGGCCTCGGCCGTGCGCGTCAGGGTCAGGGCATTGTTGTTGCGGATGAACAACCGTGCGCCGAGGGTCTCCTCCAGATTGCGGATCTGGTGGCTGATGGCGGTCGGCGTCAGGTTCAGCTCCACGCCTGCGCGGGTGAAGCTGAGATGCCGGGCCGCAGCCTCGAAGGCCCTCAGGCTCATCATGGACGGAAAGCGTGTCCGCATCCTCGGCGCCGGCTCCCTGGACCTCGTTCTTAGGAATTTGATTAATATCAAGAATGAGGAGGTCACGAGGTCGCAGTCAAGGAAGCTCGGGCCTGCCTTGCGCTCCGGCCGGACGCCGCATCAGCGCCCCGAACGCCGGCGTAACGTCATGAAATCACTTGCGTTGGGACGGCGCGGGCGCGCCGGCACCGCCGCTGACGCCGGATCGGGCGCTGGCTAGAATAATCATCGTGGTATCGATGAATTTATTTCAGTTGACGCCGCCCGGGACTTCGGATGCGGAGCGGCACATCTTGCGCCCGGCTGCCTGGCAGGGGGGAAGACCGCGCCGGCATCACGGGCGGGCCGTCTCTTGCTGCGGCTCGCAGGCTAGCGTCCGGATATCCCCCTGGCAAGGGATGCGGGCAGATACCCCGACCCAATGGGGGCGTGCGCTTCGCCTCTCTCCCCGACCCGCCGCCGCGGCCGCCCGGCGGAACGGGCGCCGCCCTCGC
Source organism: Xanthobacter sp. BG11Y11_SDJG (assembly GCF_057364445.1). Classification (NCBI taxonomy): domain Bacteria; kingdom Pseudomonadati; phylum Pseudomonadota; class Alphaproteobacteria; order Hyphomicrobiales; family Xanthobacteraceae; genus Xanthobacter; species Xanthobacter sp. BG11Y11_SDJG. Next base: position 23 of record NZ_JBNFNU010000044.1, on the reverse strand, counting down.
TCCGGCCACCCTCCGGCGGGACC
>NZ_JBNFNU010000043.1:0-17443 GCF_057364445.1 Xanthobacter sp. BG11Y11_SDJG | reverse complement strand
CGGCGGTGTGCCCGCGAGCTGACCAAGGCGTTTCGAGGAGGTGCGGCGCGGCGATCTCGACGCCCTCGCCGCTCATTATGCCGGCCGCGAGGCGCCCAAGGGCGAGATCGTTCTGGTGGTCGGCCCGCCGCGCGAGGCCGCGGCCGACGACGCGGCGGTGGACGCGGCGCTGCTGCGCGCTCTGACGCAAGGCTCGGTGAAGGATGCGGTGGCCGAAGTGGTAAGCCTCACCGGCCGCCCCAAGCGCGAGGTCTATGCCCGGGCGCTCGCTTTGTCGGAGGCGCGCTCGCGCGACGGCGCGGACGACGACCCCGCCGGGGACGGCGATGGCTGAGGCACCGCCCGGCACCGAGAAACGCCGCGCCGCCTTCCGCAGTGGCCTTGCGGCGGAAGATCGCGCGGCCGTCCTGCTGGAGGCGCGCGGCTTCGCGGTGCTGGGGCGGCGGTGCGCACCAAGCGGGGAGATCGACCTCGTGGCCCGGCTCGGCGACCTGCTGGTGTTCTGCGAGGTGAAGCTGCGCGCCGGGCTGGACGATGCCGCCTTCGCGGTGCTGCCGCGCCAGCGCCGGCGCATCGCCGCCGCCGCGGAAGCCTATCTCGCGGCTCATCCGGAATATGCGGGCCTCAACCTGCGCTTCGACGCGGTGCTGCTGGCGCGCTCCGGCGCCGCCGCGCATGTGCCGGGGGCGTTCGAGGCGGAGGCGTAACGCGTCTCGGCCGCCGGAGGCTGCGCGGCGCCGCCTCAGTGGGCGCGCGCGAACATCTCGTTGAAGGAATAGCCTGCGCCGCGCACGGTGCGGATGGGGTCGGACTGGCGTCCGCGGTTGATCGCCTTGCGCAGGCGGCCCACATGCACGTCCACCGTGCGCTCGTCGATATAGACGTCCTGGCCCCAGACGCCGTCGAGCAGTTGCTCGCGGGAGAACACCCGGCCGGGCTCTGCATCAGGAATTCCAGCAGCCGGAACTCGGTGGGGCCGAGATGGATCTCGCGGCCGGCGCGGTGCACGCGGTGGGTCTCGCGGTCCAATTCGATGTCGCCGGCGCGCAGCAGGGTGGCCACATGCTCGGGCTTGGCGCGGCGCAGCAAAGCGCGCACGCGCGCCAGCAGCTCGGGCACCGAGAACGGCTTCACGACATAATCGTCGGCGCCGGTGGCGAGGCCGCGCACCCGCTCGGTCTCCTCGCCGCGGGCGGTGAGCATGATGACCGGCAGGCGCTCGGTCTCCGGGCGGGTGCGAAGCCGCCGGCACAGTTCGATGCCGGAGAGGCCCGGCAGCATCCAGTCGAGGATGACCAGGTCCGGCACGCTCTCGCGCAGGCGGGTCTCCGCCTCGTCGCCGCGGCCGACGCTCTCGACGCCGTAGCCTTCCGACTCCAGGTTGTAGCGGAGCAGGAGGGTCAGGGGTTCCTCGTCCTCGACGATCAGGATACGCGCCGGCACGGGTCTCTCATTCAACTGTCATCGACATTCGCGGAGCCGGGGGCATCCGGCTCCGAACCGCCTAAGCGATGCGCGCGAGGGCCAGCGCCCCGGCGCGCCCGCCTTCAGCCCTGGACGGTGCGGCCCGGGAAGGCCACCGTGGTCTCGCTGGAGGCGTCCGCCTTGGGGCGGCTCTCCGGCAGATTCTGGCCGCTGACCATATAATAGACGATCTCCGCGATGTTGGTCGCGTGGTCGCCGATGCGCTCGATGTTCTTGGCGCAGAACAGCAGATGCGTGCACACCGAGATGTTGCGCGGATCTTCCATCATATAGGTGAGAAGCTCGCGGAACAGCGACGTGTACATGGTGTCGATGGCGCCGTCGCGGCCCCACACTTCCACCGCCTTGGCCTCGTTGTGGCCGGCATAGGCGTCGAGCACCTCCTTGAGCTGCTCCAGCACCAGATCGGAGATGTGCTCCACGCCGCGCACCAGCTTCTGCGGGTGATACTCGCCCTCGATGGCGATCACGCGCTTGGCGACGTTCTTGGCGAGGTCGCCGATGCGCTCCAGGTCGTTGGCGATGCGGATCGAGGACACCACCTCGCGCAGGTCGCCGGCCACCGGCTGGCGCTTGGCGATGACGAGGATGGCCTTCTCCTCGATCTCGCGCTGCATCTGGTCGCAGGTGGCGTCCAGCAGCACCACGCGCTGCGCCAAAGCGGCGTCGCGGCGGATCAGGGAGGTGACGGCGTCGGCCACCAGGCGCTCGGCCTGGCCGCCCATCTCGACCACCTTGCGGCCCAGCTCCTTGAGCTCGGCGTCGAAGGAAGAAACGGTATGCTCGGGCATCTCGATGTTCCTTGCGATCAGCCGAAGCGGCCGGTGATGTAGTCGCGGGTCTTGATTTCCTTCGGATTGGTGAAGATCACGTCCGAAGGCGCCACCTCGATCAGCTCGCCGAGATAGAAGAAGGCGGTGATATCCGCGCAGCGGGCCGCCTGCTGCATGTTGTGGGTCACGATGACGATGGTGAACTCGCGCTTCAGCTCGTCGATCAGGTCCTCGATCTTCGAGGTGGAGATCGGGTCCAGCGCCGAGGTCGGCTCGTCGAGCAGGATGACCTCCGGCTTCACCGCGATGGTGCGGGCGATGCACAGGCGCTGCTGCTGGCCGCCGGACATGCCGAGCGCCGAGGTGTGCAGGCGGTCCTTGGTCTCGTCCCAGATGGCGGCCTTGCGCAGGCACCATTCCACGCGCTCGTCCATCTGCGCCTTCGAGAGCTTCTCGTGCAGCTTCACGCCGAAGGCGATGTTGTCATAGATGGTCATGGGGAACGGGGTGGGCTTCTGGAACACCATGCCGATGCGGGTGCGCACGATGGTGGCGTCCAGCTCCTTGCCGACGATGTTCACGCCGTCGAACGACACCATCCCGTCGGCCCGCTGGCCGGGATAGAGGTCGTACATGCGGTTGAACACGCGCAGCAGCGTGGACTTGCCGCAGCCCGACGGGCCGATCATGGCGGTCACGCGCTTCTCGGGAATGTCGAAGTTGATGCTCTTTAGGGCGTGGTTCTGCCCATAGTAGAAGTTGAGGTTCTGCACCTTGATCTTGGCGGGCGCCTGCGGGGCGTCGGGCTTGGCGGCGACGGCCGAGGCGAGATTGAAGGTGGGATCGACGGCAGAGTTCATCTGAGCCTCACTTGGATCCTGGTGCGTCCGGCCGTGTCCCGGCCGCGAAGGGTTCCGTGTCTGGTCTGGGCGGGCCGGCGCCGCTCAAAGGGCGCCGGTCCGTGGTGCCGGGCGGGCGGCTGCCCGCTTATTTGGTGCGCGCCAGGAACAGGCGGGCGAGAATGTTGAGCACCAGCACGCCCACCGTGATGATGAGCGCACCCGCCCAGGCGAGCGCCACCCAGTCGTCGAACGGGCTGCCGGCATACTGGTAGATGGCGATCGGCAAGCTGGCCATGGGCTTGGAGAGGTCCAGCGACCAGGAATTGTTGCCGAGCGAGGTGAAGAGCAGCGGCGCGGTCTCGCCCGCCGCACGGGCGATGGCGAGCAGGATGCCGGTGACGATGCCGGCCTTGGCGGCGCGCCAGGTGATGAACATCACCACCTTCCACTGCGGCGCGCCGAGCGCGAAGGCGGCTTCGCGCAGGCCCACGGGGACAAGGTTCAGCATGTCCTCGGTGGTGCGCACCACCACGGGGATGACCAGGATCGCGAGCGCCAGCGCGCCGGCCCAGCCGGAGAAGCCGCCCAGCGGCACCACGATCAGGGTGTAGATGAACAGACCCACCAGGATGGAGGGCGCCGAGAGCAGGATGTCGTTCACGAAGCGCGCGGCGGCGCCGATCTTCGTGCCCTTGCCGTTCTCAGCCAGGAAGGTGCCCGCAAAGATGCCGATCGGGCCGCCGATCGCCATGGCGATGGCGATCTGGATCAGCGAGCCGACGATGGCATTGGCGAGGCCGCCATTCTGGCCGGGCGGCGAGGTCACGTTGGTGAACACGCTGAGGCTCAAGGCGGGAAGCCCGCGGGAAAGCAGGGTCCACAGGATCCAGGCGAGCAGGAAGATGGCGAGCACCGCGAATACGGTGGAGATCGCCTTGATGGTGGTGTCCTTGGCGCGGCGCGCGGCGAGAGAGGCCATGGTGCTTGCTCCCCTCAGTCGAGCCGCGAGCGCACGAGCGCACGGGACAGGGCCAGGACGATGAACGAGATGACGAACAGGATGAAGCCGAGCTGCAGCAGCGAGGTCAGCTTCAGCGAGCCGATCGGCGCCTCAGGGAACTCGTTGGCAATGGTGGAGGCGATGGTGGCGCCCGGAGCGAACAGCGAGGCGGACAGGCGCGTGGCGTTGCCGATCACGAAGGTGACGGCCATGGTCTCGCCCAGCGCGCGGCCGAGGCCGAGCATGATGGCGCCCACCATGGCGGTGCGGCCGTAGGGGATGGAAACGTTCTTGTAGACCTCGTAGGTGGTGCCGCCGACGCCGTAGGCGGATTCCTTCAGCATGGGCGGGACCGATTCCAGGGTCTCGACGAACATGGCGGTGATGAAGGGCAGGATCATCACGGCGAGGATCAGGCCGGCGGTGAGCATGCCGGAGCCCAGCGGCGGGCCGGAGAACAGCAGTCCGAGCACCGGCAGCTGGCCGAGCGTCTCGATCAGCGGCGGCTGCACATAGGCCGCCATCAGCGGGACGATGATGAAGAAGCCCCACATGCCGTAGATGATGGAGGGCACGGCGGCGAGCAGCTGAACCGCGACGCCGATCGGCCGCTTGAAGGCCTCCGGGCAGATCTCGGTCAGGAAGAAGGCGATGCCGAACGACAGGGGCAGCGCCACCACGACCGCGATCACGGCGCTGAACAGCGTGCCGTAGATCATGACCAGGGCGCCGTAATTCTCGGTCACCGGGTTCCAGTTGGCGGTCCAGATGAAGTCGAGCCCGAAATGCTGCAGCGCCGGCAGCCCGCCGAGGAACAGCTGGGCGATGATCAGGCCGAGCAGGATGAGGACGAAGATGCCGCTCGCCCACAAGAGGGCAACGAAGATCGGGTCGGAGACCGCGCCGGTCGCCTTGGCCTTGGTGATCGGCTCGATCTGGCCGGCCCCCCTGGAGTCCATCGTCGCGTCCATTCGGATGCCTTTCCCCCGCGCGCCGCGCCTGGCGGCTCAAGTGGCCCGGTCGGCGGCCCCTTTGGCCAACCGTCGCCGCTCCACGCCCCAAATCAATCGAAAGCGTCAATCAGATGCGTCAATCACGTGCGTCGACGAGCCACAGGCTGGCGCCCGGCCCGGTATTCTGCGTGCTCCGGCCAAGCCGGAGATGGCGGGCGCCCCGCCCCAGGGGGCGAGGCGCCGCAACCTGCCCGGTCAGAGGACCGGCTTGCCCTCGGGGGTCTTGATCTCGGCCTTGAAGGCCTCCTCGACCTGCTTCACCACGTCCGCCGGCAGCGGGATGTAGTGCAGCTTCTCGGCGATCTCGGCGCCTTCCTTGGTGTAGGCCCACATGAAGAACTTCATGGTCTCGCGCGAGGCCTCGATGTTCTTCGGGTCCTTCGGCAGAAGGACGTAGGTGGGGGACACGATCGGCCAGGCGTTCTCGGCCGGGGCGTTGATCATGGAGGCGGCGAAGTCCTTGGCGCCCTTCCAGTCGGCGGAGGCGGCGGCGGCCTGGAAGCCGGCGACCTCGGGGGCCACGAACTTGCCGGCCTTGTTCTGGAGCTGCGTCACCACCAGGTTGTTGGCGGAGGCGTAGATGTACTCGACGTAGCCGATGCCGCCCTTGGTGTTCTTGACGGTGCCGGTGACGCCCTCATTGCCCTTGCGCCGGCGCCGACGGGCCACTGGACCGAGGTGGCGGAGCCGACCTTGGACTTCCAGTCCGCGCTCACCTCGTTGAGGTAGCCGGTGAAGATGGCGGTGGTGCCCGACGAGTCCGAGCGGTACACCGGCACGATCGCCTGCGACGGCAGCTTGATGTCGGGGTTCAGCTTGGTGATCGCGGCGTCGTCCCACTTGGTGATCTTGCCGAGATAGATGTCGGCGAGGATCGGGCCGGTGAGCTTCAGCTTCTTGGTCTCGACGCCGTCGAGGTTCACGGTGGCAACCACCGAGCCGATCACGGTGGGGAACTGGAGCAGCTTGTTGGCGGCGAGCTTCTCGCTCGGCATCACGGCGTCGGAGGCGCCAAAGTCCACGGTGCGGTTGATGATCTGGTTCTGGCCGCCGCCGGAGCCGATGGACTGGTAGTTCAGGGCGTTGCCGGTCTTCTCCTTATACTTCGCACCCCAGGACTGGTAGACCGGGGCGGGGAAGGAGGCGCCGGCGCGTTGAAGTCGACGGCCTGGGCGGAGCCGGCCATGAGGGTGGCCACGGCGATCACGCCGAGAGCGGTTGTGAGCTTCACGATATCTCTCCTTGCCAATTTCGTAGCGCCCCTGCGACCCGGTGGCCGCGACGCAACATTGGGCTGGGGAGTTTTAATCCCCGCGCGCCAAGGTTCTATGACGCGTCAGTGACATCGGGATGACATCTCAACCCACTGGCGAAACGTCACTTTTTTCCTTCTCCGGCAAAGCGTCCAGGCGTACCGCAAAAACCGAGCCCTCGCCGGGCACGCTGTCGATGGACAGGCGGCCGCGGTGCCGCACCACGATATGCTTGACAATGGCGAGGCCGAGACCGGTCCCGCCCTGCTCCCGGCTGGCCGCCACGTCCACCCGGTAGAAGCGCTCGGTGAGGCGCGGCAGGTCCTCGGCGGGGATGCCGGGGCCGTAGTCGCGCACCGCCACCACGGCGGAGGGCGCGCCCGGCGGCCCTTCCAGGGCGACGCTCACCGTTACCTTCTTGCCGTCGGCGCCGTATTTGAGCGCGTTCTCCACCAGGTTCTCGAACAGGCGGATCAGCTCGTCGCGGTCGCCGCGCACGCTCACCGGCGCCTCCTGCACCAGCTCGATGGCGACGCCGCGGTCCTTCGCCAGCGGCGAGAGCGTGTCGCGCACATGGGCGAGGATGGCGCCCAGCTCCACCGGCGTCTCCGGCCGCACATGGGCGTTCAGCTCGATGCGCGAGAGCGAGAGCAGGTCGTCGATCAGCCGCGACATGCGCCGCGCCTGCGCCGCCATGATGGCGAGGAAGCGCTCGCGCGCCGGCGGGTCGTTGCGCGCCGGGCCCTGGAGCGTCTCGATGAAGCCGGAGAGCGAGGCCAGCGGCGTGCGCAGTTCGTGGCTGGCATTGGCGACGAAGTCGGCGCGCATCTGCTCCACCCGGCGCTGCTGGGTGAGGTCGCGGAAGGTGAGCAGCACCGCATCCGGCCCGCCCCGCGCCTCGGCGGAGGGCTCGAGGTGCAGCGGCACCACATGGGCCTCCAGCCAGCGGTCGAGCGGCACGCGCTCGGCGAACTCCACCCGGCGCGGCAGGCCGTCCTTGGCGGCGGCGCGCACGGCGTCCAGCACCTCCGGCACCCGCACCAAAAAGGACAGGGGGTCGCCCACCCGCACCGGGCCGATGGCGAGGGCGACGCGCGCATTGGCGGTGACGATCTCGCCTTCCGGCGTCAGCAGCAGCGCCGGCTCCGGCAGCGCCGCGACCAGCGCCTCCACGCGCCGGTCGCGGATCGGTGGCAGTTCGGGCGGAAGCAGAGGCTCGAAACCGGCGGGCTCGGGGGCCGGCGGCGCGGCCGGCGCGAGCACCGCCAGCGCCACCAGCACCGCGCCCATGGCGAGCGCGAGCACCGGGTCCATCAGCTGAAAAAAGCCGATCCCCCCCACCGCGCACAGGAGCGCCAGGGCGAACAGGCCGATGGCGAGCGCGCGCGCCCCCGCCGCCGCCGGCCGCCTCCACCGCCTGAGAAGGGACAAAAAGCCACTTCATCGTCCTATCTGCTCCCGCCGGCCCGGTTTGCGCCGGGCCGCCGCAGCCCCGTCCCCGGGGCGCGAATCACCGCGCAGGCCCTTGACTTTCCATGCTGGCGCGCCTTGGCGAAGCCATTACGACAAAGCCGGCGCTCCGCCAAACCCGCACCGTGGCGCGCACCCTGGCGCGCACCGCCTGCGCGCCTCACCCCACCGTACGCCGGCCCCGCATGCTGGGATCGCAGTATCGCAAGCAGGAAACGGGATGTGATCTGGGACCGGTCAGCGAAGGGATGATCCGGCGCCGGCATCTGCTATGAACGACCCGATCCCAGGAAGAGGACCCATGCTCGTGCCCGCGTCCGTTTCGACCGCCTCCGTCCTGCCGGCCCGCGGCGTCGCGGCGCTCGCCGGTGCCGTGCTTTCGGCCACCGTTTGGTGCAGCCCGTCGCTGGCGGACCCGCTGCCCATGCCCAGCGCCGACTTCGCGCTCACCGCCTCCCTGGCGCGCGGCGGCACGCTCAAGCTCGCCCACAGCCAGTCGCGCATGCGGGTGGAGATGAGCAAGCCCAACCTGCCGACGCCGGTCCTCGGGCTGATCGATCTCAACGCCCGCAAGATGCTGATGATGCTGCCCAACGTCCCGAACATGGCGATGGAGATCGACATCCCCAAGGAATATTCCTTGGGCGCGCTCGCCGGCAGCGGCACCAAGGTCGGCTCGTCGCAGGCCCTGGGTGAGCCGTGCGACGTGTGGCAGGTGGAGTCCCAGACCAACCTCGCGAGCGCCAGCACCTTCGCCTGCATCACCGCCGACGGCATCGCCCTGCGCACCGAGGTGGAGATCGACGGCAAGAGGTCGACCCTCTACGAGGTCACCGAACTCACCCGCGCCCCCCAGGACCCGAGCCAGTTCGCGCTGCCCGCCGGCGCCCAGGTGGTGAAGGTGCCCAAGGGCAAGCTCGGCAACGCGCTCGGCCTGCCCGGCCTCGGCGGCGGCATCACCCTGCCCCGCTCGACCGGACCGCCGGCGCGCGGCTTCAGTCGTACAGCTCCGCACGGCTATTTGGCGGCGGCGCGGCCTTGGCCGGCTCGGACGCGGGCGGGGGGTCACGCACCGGCGGCACGGCGGGAGCGGGCGGCACCGCATCTACCCCGCCGCCGGACCTTCCGCCAAGGCGGGCGCGCCCACGCCGCGCAGGGTCAGTTCGCGGATGCCGAGCAGCGTCAGCGAGAGCGCGAACGGCACGATGTAGTAGAACAGCCGGAAGATCAGCAGCGCGCCCACCAGTTCGCCCTTGTCGAACTGCGGCAGCGCCACCAGCAGCGCCGCGTCGAACACGCCGAGCCCGCCCGGCGCATGGCTGGCGAAACCGAGCAGCGTGGCGGTGACGAAGATCACGGCCAGCGAGACCGGATCGATATAGGGCGTCGACGGCATCAGCATGTACATGGCCGCCGCGCACAGCGACAGATCGAGGATGCCGATGCCGATCTGCACCAAAGTGGAGCGGCCCTTGGGCAGCGTCACGAACCAGGACGAGCGGCCGATGGTGCGCGGCTTCGCGGAGACCCAGGCCACATAGGCCACGAGCCCGCACAGAGCGGCGATGCCAATGGCGCGGTTGATCGCCGGCGGCAGCCGGTCGACCGCCGTCGCCGCCTCGGGATGCAGCGTGATGCCGAGCCCGAGCACGGCGATGTTGCCGAGCCAGAAGGTGAGGCCGGCGACGAAGCAGATCTTCGCCACATCGATGGCACCGAGCCCCCAGGCGGAATAGATGCGGTAGCGCACCGAGCCGCCGGTGAAGACCGTGAAGCCCACATTGTGGCCGATGGAGTAGGAGCAGAAGCCCGACAGCGCAGCGATGCGGTAGGGCACATGGTCCTTGCCGATGGTGCGCAGGGCGAACCAGTCGTAGAAGGTCAGCGTCACATAGGCGCCGGCGACCAGGAAGAAAGCGGCGACCACGTGCGCCGGGTTCTTCTCCCTCAGCGCGTCGGTGACGTCCGAAAACTTCAAATCGTGCAGCATGTTGTACAGCACGACGGCGGCGAAGGCGATGACCGCCAGGCTGGCGATGAAGCCGAGGCCGTGCAGGCCGACGCGATCACGCAGGAAGGCCCACGCCTTCGCAACTCCCTCTTTCAGTCCCATGCGCCACCGTTCCCCCCGCAGAGTGCGCCCCCTCCCGCCCCGGGCCGCCGCAACGGCCCCGGCATCCGCGGATCGCCCTCGAACCCCACTGTTTGGGACGCCCCCCGTCCAAGGAGGGTGCGTCCTTTGCCGCCCCCGGCCCAACGTCACCTGAACACGCTTTTCGCACCAGGTGAAAGCTTTTCCTTGTTCCAATGCCGGCATGGGCGCGACTTCCGGCGGCGCGCGCCGGCCCGGCCAGGTCCGCGGGCGGTGCTAGAGCTTGACCGGATAGCCGACTTCCACTGTGCGGGCGCGCGGCAGGCCGAAGCGGTCCACCGACCGCTCGGCATTGCGCGCGAGGAAACCGAAGGCGTGGGCCAGCACGTCCTTCGGCCGCGTCACCTCATCCGGCGGGATGATGCGCTCGTGTCCGATCACGTACACCGCCGCCTCCGGATCGATGCCGCGTGCGCTGAGCGCCGGGCCGAGCACCGAGGGGACGTCGATCTGCTGCATGTAGCCGAAGCGCAGGTCCACCCGCACGAAGCCCGCCTCCAGGGTCGTGACCTTGACGCGGTCCTCCACCGACACGCGCGGGCGCGAGGCGATCCAAACCGAGACGATCACCGAGGTCTCGAAGCGGATCTTGAGCAGTTCCGAGAGCCGCGAGAGCGCCACCGGCGTCATGGCGCCGCGCGCGAGAGGAAGATGGCGGTGCGCGGGCTCTGCGCATCGCCGGAGCGGTCCTTGCGGGAGACGAAGCTGTCCAGCGGCTCGGTGAAGCGCACCTGCTGCGCCACCACGCCCTCCAGGCCGCGCCGCCAGCTCACCATGACGAAGATGATGACGCCGGCGATGGAGAGCGGCAGCCAGCCGCCGTCGTGGATCTTCGTCATGTTGGCGGCGGCGAATGACAGGTCCACCGCCAGCATGGCGATGGCCATGCCCCAGACCGCCGGCTCGGGCCAGTTCCAGGCGCGGTGCACCTGGGCGATGAACAGGATCGTGGTCGTCACCATGGCGAAGGCGACGGCGATGCCGTAGGCCGAGGCGAGCCGCTCGGAGGCCTCGAAGCCGAGCACCACGGCGATGCAGGCGATCATCAGCAGCCAGTTGAGGCGGCCCACATAGATGTGCTGCTCGTTGTGCTCGGAGGTGTAGCGGATGCGCATGGGCGGCAGGTAGCCGAGCTCGATCGCCTGCTTCGCCAGCGAGAACACGCCGGTGATGATGGCCTGCGAGGCGATCACCGTTGCGGCGGTGGCGAGCAGCAGCAGCGGCACGTCGAACCAGTCGGGCGAGAGATCGTAGAACGGGTTGCGGGCGGCGTTGGGGTCCACCAGCAGGATCGCGCCCTGCCCGTAATAGTTGAGCAGCAGCGCCGGCATGGCCACCGCGAGCCAGGCCCGCGCGATGACCTTGCGGCCGAAATGGCCGAGATCGGCATAGAGCGCCTCGCCGCCGGTGATGGCGAGGAAGCAGGCGCCGAGGATCACGCCCGCGAGCCCCGGATGGTCGAGCATGAGCACGACGCCGTGGCGCGGGTCGAGACCCGCCAGCACCTGCGGCGCCTGGACGATGCCGTGGAGGCCGAGCGCCGCCAGCGAGCCAAACCAGGCCAGCATGATCGGCCCGAAGAAGGAGGCGATGCGCTCGGTGCCGAGCCGCTGGGAGAAGAACACCGCGGCGAGCACGATCACCGTCAGCGCCACCACCCAGTGGTCCAAGGCCGGCTCGATGACCTGCAGGCCCTCGATGGCCGAGAGCACGGAGATGGCGGGGGTCAGGACGCCGTCGCCGATCAGCATGGCGGCACCGAGCAGGCCCGCCGCCAGCAGATATTTGCGGCGGCCGATGGCCGAGCGGTGCAGATCGAGCAGGGTGACGAGGGCCAGGATGCCGCCTTCGCCGTCATTGTCGGCGCGCAGCACCAGCATCACGTATTTCACCGTGACGGAGAGGATGATGCTCCAGGTGATGAGCGAGAGCAGGCCGAGCACATCGGAGGCGAGGAAATTGGTGCCGCCCACCGCCAGCACGCCCTGCTTGAGCGCGTAGAGGGGGCTGGTGCCGATATCGCCGAACACGACGCCGAGGGCGCCGATCTCGGCCGCGAAGGGCACGGCACGCGTGCGATCCCGGAGGCTGGCGAGCATGGCGCGGCCTTCAGCGCGCCGGACGGGCGCGGCGCCGGAGGCCCGGCGGAACGGCGCGGATGGGGCAATGCCACCGGCAACGGTCCGCACGCCGGGCGTCCCGGGACCTTCGCTCCGAACTTGCCAAGGCAGCCCCCGCAGCACATTCCCCAGCGTCACCACGCCAGGACCGCTAACACCTAGCCCCGATCGCCGGGGAAGACAATGCGCCCGATGGGTGCCGGGCCCCGCGCCGCGTCGCTCCTGTCCCCGCCGTCGCCCCGGCCGCCGTCAGCTCCCTTCACCACCGTCATCCCCCGTATTGTCCGGGGGATTCACCCGGCGACCGGGCTGGCGCTTCAGTCTTCGGACGCCCGCAGACGGCAAAGTGGATGTCCCGGACAAGCCGGGGGATGACGGCGTTTGGTGGGATGCGGTGCCCTGGCCGCCACCGCGCGCTGCGCCCCAAACGAAAGAGGGCCGGCCCAGCGGCCGGCCTCGCGCGTTCCCCCGCTCGGAACGGATCAGTAGCGGTAGTGCTCGGGCTTGAACGGGCCCTTCTGGTCGACGCCGATATAGGCCGACTGCTGGTCCGAGAGCTTGGTTAGCTTCACGCCGATCTTGTCGAGGTGCAGCGCCGCCACCTTCTCGTCGAGGGTCTTCGGCAGGGTGTAGACCTTCTTGTCGTACTGGCCCGGCTTGGTGAACAGCTCGATCTGCGCCAGCGTCTGGTTGGTGAACGACGCCGACATCACGAAGCTCGGATGGCCGGTGGCGTTGCCGAGATTCACGAGGCGGCCTTCCGAGAGCAGGATGATGCGCTTGCCGTCGGGGAACTCCACCTCGTCCACCTGCGGCTTCACATTGTGCCACTTGAAGTTCTTCAGCGCGGCGACCTGGATCTCGCTGTCGAAGTGGCCGATGTTGCAGACGATGGCGCGGTCCTTCATGGCGCGCATGTGGTCGACGGTGATGACGTCGAGGTTGCCGGTGGCGGTCACGAAGATGTCAGCGCGCGGCGCCGCATCCTCCATGGTCGTCACCTCATAGCCTTCCATCGCCGCCTGGAGCGCGCAGATGGGATCGACCTCCGACACCATCACCCGGCAGCCGGCATTGCGCAGCGAGGCGGCCGAGCCCTTGCCCACGTCGCCGAAGCCGGCGACCATGGCCACCTTGCCGGCCATCATCACGTCCGTGCCGCGGCGGATGCCGTCCACCAGCGATTCCCGGCAGCCGTAGAGATTGTCGAACTTCGACTTGGTGACGCTGTCATTCACGTTGATGGCGGGCCACAGGAGCGTGCCCTTCTTCTGCATCTCGTAGAGGCGATGCACGCCCGTGGTGGTCTCTTCCGTCACGCCCTGGATCGACTTGGCGAGCATGGAATACCAGCCGGGCTTGTGCTTCAGCCGGCGCTTGATGGCGGCGAAGAGGACTTCCTCCTCCTCATTGGTGGCGCCGTCGAGGAAGGCGGTGTCGCCCTCCTCCGCGCGCTTGCCGAGATGGACCAGGAGGGTGGCGTCGCCGCCGTCGTCCAGGATCATGTTCGGGGCGCCGCCGTCAGCCCATTCGAAGATGCGGTGGGTGTATTCCCAGTATTCCTCCAGGGTCTCGCCCTTCACGGCGAACACCGGGGTGCCGGCGGCGGCGATGGCGGCGGCGGCATGGTCCTGGGTCGAATAGATGTTGCACGAGGCCCAGCGCACGTCGGCGCCGAGCGCCTTGAGCGTCTCGATCAGCACGCCGGTCTGGATCGTCATGTGCAGCGAGCCGGCGATGCGGGCGCCCTTGAGCGGCTGGCTCGGCCCGTATTCGGCGCGGGTGGCCATGAGGCCGGGCATCTCGATCTCGGCGATGTCCAGTTCCTTGCGGCCCCAATCGGCGAGGTTGATGTCTTTGACCACGTAATCGTTGCTCATGGATCCTCTCCGCTGGGACGGCCGGATGGGCCCGGGCAGGCGCCCGATGGGCGCTTCCGGACGGCCGGGGCCGCGTCGTGCGCCGGGCCGCCATGCGTCCCGGGCGGGGCAGGCTCTAGCATGGACGCGGGCCAATCGCAATCACGATATAAGGACATCCTTATATCTCATCCTCGCCCTGCGCGAAAGCGCCGCGGGCGGCGCGTCGGCCGTGGGCGCCGAACCCGGCACCGAGCCCCGAACGGGCAGGCTCTGCCGCAGCGGAAGTTGTCGGCCGGTAAGGTTTACAGCCGGCGTGCTTTGATTCTGGTGAAAATTGTGATATATGAACCTTTACAGTCGATTGCTTCCACCTCAGCCGTATCGTGCCCGCCAGTGGCGCATTCTCGGGAACAAAGGGGCGAGAATTTGCGTGCCCGCCGGTAATACCGGCTCGGCAGGACGGCTTTCCGTCGCCATCGACTGGATCATGGGATCGGCGGGCGTTCCGGCCGCGATCCTAGTCCGCAGCGCAAGGCGCGCCTCGCCCCGGTGACCGGACCGGGCGATCGCCGCGCCAACAGGTTCGGCCCGGATTTCGATCTTCGGGCCGGATCAGGAGTGCACAGAGCATGTCGACGAAGAAGAGCGCGCAGGCCCGTCTCGGTTTCAAGACGGGCGAGCATATCGTTTACCCGTCGCACGGCGTGGGCCGCATCACGGCCATCGAGGAACAGGAAGTCGCCGGTTTCAAGCTCGAGCTTTTCGTGATCTCGTTTGAAAAGGACAAGATGACGCTCCGCGTTCCCCTGTCCAAGATCGCCACCGTCGGCATGCGCAAGCTTTCCGAGACCAACATCGTCGAGAAGTCGCTGGAAACCCTGCAGGGCCGCGCCCGCATCAAGCGCACCATGTGGAGCCGCCGCGCGCAGGAATACGAAGCGAAGATCAATTCCGGCGACCTCGTCGCCATCTCCGAGGTGGTGCGCGATCTCTACCGCTCCGACGCCCAGCCCGAGCAGTCCTACTCCGAGCGCCAGCTCTACGAGGCCGCGCTCGACCGCATGGCGCGCGAGTTGTCGGCGGTGCAGAACATCACCGAGACCGAGGCGGTGAAGCTGATCGAGCAGAACCTGCTCAAGGGCCCGCGCCGCGGCCCCGCCAAGGTGGCCGACGAGGCCGACCTCGACGGCGACCTGGAGGCGGAGGAGGCGGCCTGACCGCCCTCCCCCCAGCGGACCATCCCCTTGTCGAGGCCCGGCCCAGCGCCGGGGCCTTCGCTTTTCGGGGCCGCCGCGGGACGGGAGGCCCCGCTTCCCCCTCCGCACAGCCGGCGCCCGCTCGCTCACCCCGCCCGCGGCACCAAGGCGATCTCCCACACATGCGGCCAGCACTTGCCGGTGACGAGCAGGTTTCCGGTCGCATCATCGAAGGCGATGCCGTTGAGAACGTAGGGGTATTTCAGGGTCTTCGGGTCCGGGTTGAGCCCCGTCAGGTCGATCCAGCCGGACAGCCGGCCGCCGCCGGATCGATGATGGCGATATAGGGCGTCTGCCAGACATTGGCGTAGAGCCGGCCGCGCGCGAACTCCAGCTCGTTGAGGAACCCCACGGGCGCCACCGCGTCGGCGACAAAGAAGCGGTGCAAGCGCTTGAAGGTCTTCGGGTCCCGATACTCGATCATCGACGAGCCGTTGCTCATGATGAGATGGGTGCCGTCATGGGTCAGGCCCCAGCCCTGGGTGCCGTAGTCCAGCTGCTCGAGCCGCTTGAAGGTCGCCTGGTCGTAGATGAAGGCGCGGTTGTCGAGATAGGTGAGCTGGTAGATGCGCCCGTCCAGCACCGTGACACCCTCGCCGAAATAGTTCGGATCAAGGTCCAGGCGCCGCAGCACGCGGCCGCTCTCCAGGTCCCATTCCAGCAGGCGCGAGCGGCCGTAGAGGCCGGTGCCCTCGACGATCGCGCCGCCCACCTTCACCAGCCCCTCGGTATAGGAGGAGGGGTCGTGCGGATGGGTCTTCACCACCTTGTAGCGGAAGACCGGAACGGCGCTCTGGTTCAGCACCCGGTCCGGCGTCATCTGCACCGCGCCTCCGGTGGGCGTTTGCGGCGCGCCGGAGGCGGCGCGGGGCAGCAGGCCCGTGGCCCCGAGCAGCAGCCCGGCGGCACCGGTCATAAGGCTTCGACGTCGGATCACCGCCGCGCTCCCTCCCGCCGGCCCTCTCCGGCCGGCGCACTTCCAGCACGCTACACTCCGGCCGCACCGCCGTCGGCACGGGGATCGTGGGCGCCTTCGAGATGGCCGTCCTTATGGATGATCACCGCGCCGGCATGACCCATTGTGTCCGAGAATGCCTCGGCGAGCACCTCCAGATCGTGGCCGGCGCGCCGCAGGCGGTCCACCAGCTCCGGGTCGAACCGGTTCTCCAGCCGCAGATTGGTGACCGAGCTGCCCCAGGTGCGGCCCAGCAGCCAGCGCGGCCGGGCGATGGCCTCGCCCAGCGGCACGCCGAACAAAGCGTGGCGCGAGAACACCGCCGCCTGCGTCTGCGGCTGGCCTTCACCGCCCATGGTGCCGTAGGCCATCACCCGCCCGTCGCCCAGCACCGCGAGCGCGGGGTTCAGCGTGTGGAACGGGCGGCGGCCGGGCACAAGCGGATTCAGCGCCTTGGGATCGAGCGAGAAGCTGGCGCCGCGGTTCTGCATCAAGACGCCGGTGGCCGGCAGGACGCAGCCGGAGCCGAACTCGAAGAAGATGGACTGGATGTAGGACACGGCGAGGCCGCTCTTGTCGGCGGCGCCGAGCCAGATGGTGTCGCCCTTCTGCGCCGGCCGCGGCCAGGGCAGCGCCTGCCGCGCGTCGATGGCGCCTGCCTCCTGGTCGAGCCGCGCGTCGGCGAGGAGGGCGGCAAGGTCCTCCGGCACATGATCGAAGTCGCACACCACCTTGTCGCGGATCATGAAGGCCCGCTTGGTGGACTCGATGAGGCCATGCAGGTGCTCGAAGCCCTCGGCCCGATTCACTCCGAGCCGGGAGAACAGCGCCAGGATCAGCAGCGAGGCGATCCCTTGCGTGGGCGGCGGCGCGTTGTAGACCGTGGCGGCGCCCACCTTCACCTTCAGCGGTGCGCGCTCGATGGCGCCATAGGCGGCAAGGTCCGCGCGCCGGAGCGGGCTGCCGATCTGTTCGAGGTCCGCCGCCAGCTCGCGCGAGATGTCGCCCTCGTAGAAATCGCGCAGGCCGGCGCGGCCGAGATGGTCCAGCGTGTCGGCCAGCCGCGGCTGGCGCTGGAGCGCGCCGGCCTCGGGCACCTTGCCGTCCGGCAGGAACGCGGCCGCGAAGCCCGGCACGGTCTCCAGCTCCGCCTTCTTCTCGGCGGAGAGGCGCGCCTGCGATGCCGACACGGCAACGCCCTCGCGGGGCATGGTGGACCGCCCGCTCCAGCAGCCGCGGCAGGCTCATGCGGCCGCCATGGG
>NZ_JBNFNU010000042.1:0-18102 GCF_057364445.1 Xanthobacter sp. BG11Y11_SDJG | reverse complement strand
TGGTGGACAAGGTCTCGCTCGACTATCTCGCCGCTCGGGCGCGGACGAGGGCATCGCCCGCGCCGAGGCGCAGTTCGCGGCGGCGGACAACATGACCGACCGCATGGCCGCGCTCGCCGTGCTCGCCCAGCACGACCGACCGGAGCGCGCGGCGGCGCTCGACGCCTTCTATGCCCGCTTCGAGAGCGACGCGCTGGTGATCGACAAGTGGTTCACGCTCCAGGCCCAGATCCCCGAGGCGGGCACGCTGGAGCGGGTCAAGGCGCTGATGCTGCATCCCGCCTTCTCCATGGGCAATCCGAACCGGGTGCGGGCGCTCGTCGGCGCATTCGCGGCCACCAACCCGACCCAGTTCAACCGCGCCGACGGGGCCGGCCACGCCTTCCTCGCCGACGTGGTGCTGAGCCTCGACGCCAAGAACCCGCAGGTGGCCTCGCGCCTGCTCTCGGCCTTCAAGACCTGGCGCCAGTTGGAGCCGGGGCGCCGGGGCCATGCGGAAGCCGCGTTGCGGCGGGTCGCCGACACGCCGGGACTATCGCCGGACGTGGCCGACATCGCCACCCGCAGCCTGGGCTGAGGCACGTGCGCCGGCCGCCGGGCCGGCGCTCGCGCGGATCATGACGCGCGAGGCGGGCGCCGGCCATCCGCCCGTCACATCACCCCGCGCCGCAAGAGCTCCAGCGCGATCACGGCCACGGCGCAGAGCATGATCCGGCGGAAGGTGGTCTGCGAGAGGCGGTTGCGCATGAGGGTGCCGAGCCGCATGCCGGCGAGCAGCGGCACCAGGCCGAGCGTCGAGATCAGCGCCTCGCGCCAGCCGAGCGCGCCGTGCGCCACCAGCGTGACCATCAGCGGCACGCCGGTGAGAAAATAGACCGAGGCGCTGGTGCCGACGAAGACGTCCTTGTCCACCCGCAGCCACATGAAATAGAGGACCAGCGGCGGGCCGGGGAACGAGGACAGCCCGCCCAGAACGCCGATGCCGAAGCCTGCCAGAGGGTTCCACCGGCGCTCGTCGATCGTGAGGCGCCCCTCCGGCACCGGCACGAAGCCGAGCAGCGAGAACACCAGCAGCGCCGCCCCGAGCACCAGATAAAGCTGGTGCTGGTCGAGGCTCATGAGCAGGGAGGCGCCGATCACCGCCCCGGGCACAAGGGCGATCAGCAGCCATTTGAACCGTCCCAGCGCCGGCAGCACGGTCTTCAGCTCCGCCACCTGAACCAGGTTGCTCACCAGCACCGGAATACTGACGAGGGCGATGGCGCTGGGCACCGGCATGGTCAAAGACAGGATCGGCACGATGATGAGCGGCATGCCGATGCCGATCACGCCTTTCACGAAGCCGCCGAGGGCATAGGCCGAAGCGATGAGCGGCAGGCTGGTGGCGAGGATGTCCATGGGATCGTTCCGCGCCGGGCTGCGGCGCTCCGGCAACGTGGAGGCGGGCGGGCGAAGATCAGTTCGCCCGACACTCAAATACCTGAGAGCGAGAGCGTTTTCGCCCCAAACGACACCGGGATAGCGGGCGCGGCGGCTCAATGGCAGGCATGATCCCTCCCCCTGCGCCCCGGCGGGTGCCGATCCCCGCGCCGTCCATCCGCTGCGCCATCGCCTGCCGCCTCACATGGACGGCAGGAAGCGGCTGATGCAGGTCTCGCGCACGTCCAGCACCTCGCTGGAGGTCAGTTCGCCTGAGGCGACCGAGAGCGTGTAGTCGCCGAGCCGCCCGCCCACTTCTGCGAGCGGCTCGCCGCGCTCCAGCACGCCGGTGACGTCGAAGTCCACATTGTCGGCGAAGAAGTCGACGGTGTTGCGGTTGCCGGAGACCTTGATGGTGGTGGACACCATGGAGCCGATGGGATTGCCCACGCCGGTGGAGAACAGGCAGATCTGGCACCCGCCCGCGGCCAGCGCGGTGAGCGATTCCACCGCCGGCGCCGGGGTCGCCATGAAGTTGAGGCCCGCCTCGCGCGGCGCCTCGCCATAGGCCAGCACGCCCACCAGCGGCGACTTGCCGGCCTTCGCCATGGCGCCGAGCGCCTTCTCCTCGATGGTGGTGAGGCCGCCGAGGATGTTGTCCGGCGTCGGGTTCGAGCCGCGCAGGTCGATGCCGTGCGCCATGATCTCGCGCTCGAAGCCCTGCACCGCCTCCAGGAACTGAGCCTTCACCTGCGGCGAGCGGGCGCGCTCGGCGAACAGGTGTTCGGCGCCGAAGAATTCGGAGGTCTCCGAGATGATGACCGTGCCGCCCGCCGCCGCCACCCGGTCGGCGACCACGCCGATGGCCGGGTTGGAGGCGAGGCCCGACGTGGTGTCCGAGCCGCCGCACTCGACGCCGATGACCAGCTTGGACAGCGGGAATTCCGCCCGGCGCTGGCGCGAGGCCTCGCGCACCAGCCGGGCGGCGGCGCGGGTGCCTTCCGCGATGGCGTTGATGGTGCCGCCAACCTCCTGGATCACCACCGCCGCCACCGTCTTGCCGCAGGGCCGGATGCGCCGCGCCAGCGCTTCGGTCATGGCCCCTTCGAGGCCGATCAGCAGCACCGCGGCGATGTTGGGGTTGCGCGCCAGCCCGGCCAGCGTGTCGAGGGTGATGTCGAGGTCGCGCCCGAGCTGGCCGCGCACGAACAGCGTCGTCACGGGGATGGTGCCGAAGACCGCTTCCGACACCTTGCGGGTAACGGGGTTGCAATTGTCCATCACCGAGACGACGGCGACGTGGTTGCGCACGCCCACCGAGCCGTCCGGGCGGCCATAGCCGAGGAATGTCGCGCCGCTCATGCCGCCCTCCCGCTCACGTCGCCGCGCGCGCGCAGCGCCTCGACATTGTGGACATGCACATGCGCGCCCGCCGGGATGGCGGCGGTGGCACGGCCGATCACCTGGCCATATTTCAGGATGTCGCTTCCGGCGGCGATGTCGGCGAGCGCGATCTTGTGGCCGAAAGGCACGTCGCCCGCGAGCGTGACGCTGCCGGTCCGGGCGCCGGCGAGCGCCGCCGCCTCCCCCGTGCGGGCGGGATCGATGAGGGTGGCGACGTTGTCGCCGGGATCGAGGACGATGGCTCTCGGCATTGCGGTCATCCCTTGGTCAGGCATTGGAGCGGCGGGCAGCATCGGCGCGCACGAGGTCGGTGGACTTCCCGCCGATCATCATGGCCGGCGAGTTGGACGGGGAAGACGCCATGGCGGGCGGGCATCGCCGCGCATTGGGCGCAATCGCACGCCGCGCCAGACGCGACAGACCGGTCCTCCTTCACGGCGCCGTCTCCACGGGTGCGACGTTAAACGGCACGCCCGCCTTCTCTCCCGCGCGCATGAGGTCGCGACCGTCTCCGGCGGCAGCGGAATGCCCGTGCGCCGGCGCTCCATCTCCAAAGCTTGCGCGCGCTCGCCGGGATAGCGGCCCTCGGCACCGGAGGCAGCCTTGTAGGTCTCCATCCACTCGGCGAGGTGGGCGCCATAGGCCCCGGGCGGTGGCGAGCGCGGGGTTCACCAGCATCAGGAAGGCGCGACCCGGCTCGGCGCGCTGCCGCCGGTGGCGGCCATGGGCGGCGGCTTGGCGCCCGAGAGCGAGCCCGCGAAGCACTCCACCAGCATGGCGAGGCCGATGCCCTTGTGGCCCGCCACCGGGAGCATGGCGCCGCGCAGCGCCGCCTGGGCATCGGTGGTGGGGTTGCCCTCGGCATCGATGGCCCAGCCCTCGGGGATGGACCTGCCGGCGCGCGCCGCCATCACCACATTGCCGCGCGCGACGCCGCTGGTCGCCATGTCGAAGACCAAAGGCGCGCCGCCCGCCACGGGACTGGCGAAGGCGATGGGATTGTTGCCGATGGCGGCGCCGCGCGAACCCGGCAGCGCCATCACCGGCGGGGTGGACTGGACCATGAAGGCGAGCATGCCCTGGTCCGCCGCCTCGCCCACATAGAGGCCGAGCGCACCGAGATGGCCGACATCGTGGAGGATCGCCACCACGGCGCCGGTCTCGCGCGCCCGAGCCGCGGCGGCGTCCACCGCCATAAGGCCAGCGCCCTGGCCGAGCGCCCCGTCCGCATGGACGTGGAGCAGGCCGTTGCGATCCTCGAAGCGGACCTCGGCGCCCGCATTCAGTTCGCCGGCCATCAGCTTGTCCACATAGATCAGCACGCGGGCGACGCCGTGGGTGTCGATGCCCCGCGCATTGGTGCGCACGATCGCCCGCGCCGCGCGGTCGGCGAGCGTGGGCGCAACGCCGATGGCGGCAAAGACGGTCCCGAGCCAGTGCGCAAGCGGTTCCGTTGGATAGAACGTCTTCATGGGCTTGGCTCCGGCTCGGGATGCGCGTCAGGATCCCGACCGGGTGTGAACCGGCGGGAAGAACACGGCCTTCCAGTCCTCGGCCTTGTTCTTGATGGCGCCGTTGCGCTGCATGAACTCGGCATAGACCATCAGGTTCTGCGGCGAGGAGGTGAAGATCACGTCCGGGTCCTTGATCATCTCCTCCACGAAGTCGAGCGGAAGCTTCGACTTCTCGGCGGCGATGAACATCTCCGCCGCCTGGCGCGGGTTGGCCTTGATGAAGGCGTTCGCCTCCTCCAGCGCCGCCAGCACCACGTCGAAGTATTTCGGATAGGTCTTGAAGAACTTCTCCGTCGTCCACATGAGGATGAAGCTGGTTGAGCCGCCCATCACGTCGTAGGAGGTCAGGATGCGGCGCGCCTTCCCGTCCTTCACCTGCTGGTACATGAAGGGCGGGCTAGTGAAGTTGGCGGTGATCTCCGTGCCGCCGCTCATCATGGCGTTGTGGGCGTCCGGCGGCGCGACCGAGACAGTGAGCTTGTCGAGCTGGTTGTGTTTGCCCTTGCCGAACAGCTTCTCGGCCGCGATCTGCAGCGTCACCGCCTGGGTGGAGACGCCCACGGTCGGCACCGCGATGCGGTCCTTGTCCGTGAAGTCGGCGATGGTCTTCACGTTGGGGTTGATGGTGTTGAGATAGACCGGGATCGAGGAGACCGCGGCAATCCCCTTGATGTTCAGGTTGCCCTTGGTGCGGTCCCACACGGTGAGCAGCGGGCCGGGGCCGCCGGTGGCGAAGTCGAGGTTGCCGGAGAGCAGCGCCTCGGTCATGGCGGCGCCGCTCGCGAGCTGCATGTAGACGCCCTTCACCGGGCCCAGGCCGGCGGCGGCGGCCTGCTTCTCCACCAGCTTCTGCTGGTCCATCACGGTGATCGGCAGATAGGGGATGCCGAACCCCTTGGCGATGCGGATCTCGGTCAATTGCGCGCTCGCGGGTCCGGCGAGTGCGAGGAGGGCGGCGGCACCGGCCGCGGCGCCGACCATACGGCGCAAGGCGTTGGAAACGTTGGCGTTCATGTGCGTTTCTCCCTTCCGAACAGCCGCATTGGCGCGGTCTCGTTCCGATGTTGGACGGCGCCGGGCGATTGGCGTTGGGTGCGCCCGGCGCCGCCGGTCACGCGCTGCGGTAGAGCTTCGTCATCGAGAATTCCCGGTGGCGCAGCGTCTCCGAGCAGGTGTAGCGGCCGTCGCAGGTCCGCAGCGTCATGTCGATCAGCGCCTCGCCGGCCTGGTCGATGTTCATGCGCCGCTTCAGGAGGTCCGAGACGTCGAGGTCGATGTGCTCGGGCATGGTGCGGGCGGTGAGCGGGTTCGCGGTCAGCTTCACCACCGGCATGATGGGATTGCCCACCACGTTGCCCTGGCCGGTGGGGAAGAGGTGCACCACGAAGCCGCCGGCCGCCTGCACGGTGAGGCACTCGGCGGCGGCGCTGGAGGTGTCCATGTAATAGAGGCCCGGCCCCTTCTGGGGCGTCTCGGCCGGGCCGAGCACGTCGATATAGCGGCAGTTGCGGCCGATCTTCTCCAGGTTGCCGAACGCCTTCTCCTCGATGGTGGAGAGGCCGCCCGCCTTGTTGCCCTTGGAGGGCTGGCTGTCGAGCAGGTCGTCCACCTTGAAGCGCGTCACCTCGTCCTGGTAGTCCTGGAACACCTTCATGAACTTGGCGGCCACCTCGGGCGTCGCCGCCCGCGAGGCGCACAGGTGCTCGCCGCCGGTGATCTCGGTGGTCTCGCCGAAGCACAGGGTGGCGCCCTTGGCGTCGAACGTGTCGAACAGGTTGCCGACCGTCGGGCACGAGCCGAGGCCGGACGTGGTGTCGCTCTCGCCGCACTTGGTGGCGACCCACAATTCCTCGATCCCGGCCTTCACCCGCTGTTGCTCGGTGGACCACTTCACGAAGTCCTGCGCGGTCTTGGAGGCCGAGGCGATGGTCGCGAGCTCGCCGCGGCCCTCGATATGGAAGCCCGCCACCGGCTTGCCGGTCTTGGCGATGCCCTCGACGATCTTCTCGGTCCAGCCCGGCTCGATGCCGATCACCACCACGGCGGCGACATTGGGGTTCGCGCCGCAGCCGATGAGGGTTCGGAAATGCAGGTCGAGGTCCTCGCCATATTGCAGCCGGCCGTAGGAGTGGGGCAGCGCCATGGTGCCGAACACGAGGCGCTCGACGCCCTCGCAGCAGGCATTGGAGATGTCGTCCACCGGCAGGATGAGGACGTGGTTGCGCACGCCGACGCGACCGTTCTCGCGCCTGAAGCCGTAGAAATGATCGCGGGCCATCGTCACCACCTGTTGCTCTTGATGTTGTGGTAGTGGACGTAGCCGCCCACCGGGATCGCCTCGACCGCGCGGCCGACATTGTTGCCGTACTCGATCACGTTGGCGCCGTCGTCGATGGCCGCGAGCGCCACCTTGTGCCCGAGCGGGATGTCGGCGAGCACCGTGACGGTGGTGGTCTCGTCCGCATCCATCACCCAGCCCGTCAGGGTCTGGCCCGCTTTGACCCCCTCCACGACGACGACGCCGAGCGTGTCGCCCTTGTGGTGCACGAGGAAGTCCGGTTCCTCCATGGTCTCCTCCCGATATTATTTGTCTTTACTTTTCGTCTTCGGATTTTTTCTTGGCCCGCGGCGCCGACGGCTCCCGCTATCGTCGGCTGCGGCGCGCCGCGGTGTCTGTTGCCGGCACGCAGAGGCTAGTTCTGCATGCCCCACTTCTGGACGGTGTGCTTTTCGAGAGTGCGGAAGATCACACTCTCCACCAGGAGGCCGATGATGATGACCATCAGCAGGCCGGCGAAGACGTTGGCGGTGAGGAGCTGGTTGCGGTTCTCGAAGATGTACCAGCCGAGGCCGCCCGAGCGGGACGACACGCCGAACACCAGCTCCGCCGCGATCAGCGTGCGCCAGGCGAAGGCCCAGCCGATCTTCAGGCCGGCGAGGATGGAGGGGAAGGCGGCCGGGATCAGCAGCAGCACCACGTAGCGGATGCCCCGAAGCCCGTAATTCTGCCCCGCCATGCGCTGGGTCTGCGAGACCGACATGAAGCCGGTATGGGTGTTGAGTGCCACCGCCCACACCACCGAGTGCACGATGACGAAGACGAGGCTCGGAATGCCGAGGCCGAACCACAACAACGCCAGCGGCAGAAGCGCGATGGCCGGCAGCGGGTTGAACATGGCGGTCAGCGTCGACAGCACGTCGTTGCCGAGCCGCGTTGATACCGCGAGCGTGGTCAGCACGGCGGCGAGCGACAGGCCGACGCTGTAGCCGATCAGCAGCACCTGGATGGTCGTGAAGGTGCGGTCGATCAGCGGGCCGTGGACCGTCTCCTCGTAGAGCGCCCCCACCACCTCCGAGAAGGAGGGCAGCATCAGTGGGTTGTTGATCCAGCGCGCATAGAGTTCCCAGGCGAGCGCCAGCACCACGAGGATGCAAAGCCGCCTCAGCCAGGCATAGCCATACAGGCGCTCCCACAAAGAGAGCGGGCGCTCCACCGCGCCGACATAGCCGAGCTGGCGGCGATCGGCGGCACGCTCGGGGCGTACCGGGGGAACGCGGCGGCCGGCCGTGCCGGCGCCGTCGGACATCGAGACGTCAGCCATGTCGCACCTCCGCAGCTTCGGGCTCGAAGTCCTCGGCGAACAGCATTTCGTGGATGCGCAGCTGCAGCGACTGGAACTCGGTGCCGCCCTGGTGGGCGTGGGTGAATTCGTGGGAGTTCAGCTCGGCGCGCACCTGTCCCGGATGGGGCGAGAGCACGAGGATGCGCGAGCCGACGATGATCGCCTCCTCGATGGAGTGGGTGACGAACACCACGGTGAAACGCAGGTCGTCCCACAGCAGCAGCAGTTCCTCCTGCATCTTGCGGCGGGTGAGCGCGTCGAGCGCGGCGAACGGCTCGTCCATGAGCAGGATCTTCGGCTCCATGGCCATGGCGCGGGCGATGGCCACGCGTTGCTTCATGCCACCGGAGAGCATGTGCGGATGCACGTCGTGGAACTTGGTCAGGTTGACCTTGGCGATGGCGGCGAGCGCACGCTCGCGCGCCTCCTTGTGGCCCCAGCGGTGCGACACCAGCATGGGGAACATCACGTTCTCCAGCACCGTCTTCCACGGCAGAAGCTGGTCGAACTCCTGGAACACCATCATGCGGTCCGGGCCGGCCGGTCCACCACCTTGCCGTCGAGCCGAATCTCGCCCTCCACCGGCTTCATGAAGCCGGCGATGCCCTTGAGCAGGGTGGACTTGCCGCAGCCCGACGGCCCGAGCAGCACGAAGCGGTCGGCCTGGTGCACGTCGAAGCCCACCTGGTAGGTGGCGGTGACGAGATGGTCCTTGGTCTTGTACTGGAGCGTCACGCCCTCGACGCTGAGGACCGGTGTCTCCTGGCCGTGCTGGCGTCCGGCCGCTGCGGTGTAGTCGTATGCCGTACTCGTCCGTCCTTCCGGCGCGTGTGCGAGCATTGAATCCTCCCTCCGTCGAGCGCCCGGTGTTCCGGTGCGCGGCTGCTGGGCTGGTCAGGTCTCGACGATTGCGACCACCTGACCCTCTTGGATTGCGTCTCCCTCGGCTACGGTAATCTCAACCACCACGCCGCCATCTTCCACGATAACCGGAATTTCCATCTTCATGGATTCCAGAATCATCAAGGTATCCCCTTCCGCAACAGCCTGCTGCGGCTCAGTCAAAATCTTCCAGACCGTGCCGGTGATCTCAGATTTTATTTCCTGACGGCTCATTATTTCCTCTCATCATTCCAAAGCCAACGGGACCGCCGCGAATAATTTCATGGCGCCATGACCTCCATGCCGCCATAACTTCATGCCGCCATGACCTCCCCGACCAGGCCGGTATGCACCTGCCCGTCGCGGAACGCCTGCGAGCGCAGGATGGTCTGGAGCGCCGGGATGTTGGTCTTCACGCCCTCGATCACGAACGCGTCGAGCGCGGCGCAAAGGCGCTCGGTGGCGGCCGCGCGGGTGGCGCCGTGGGCGATCACCTTGGCCACCAGCGGGTCGTAGAAGGTGGAGATCCGGCAGCCCTCGCCATAGCCGGTCTCGACGCGGATGCCCTCCGGCACGCGGAACGTGGACAAAACGCCCGGCGAGGGCAGAAAGCGCTTGGGATCCTCGGCATAGACGCGCGCCTGCACCGCATGGCCGTTCACCTTCGGCGGCACGGGCAGCACGGCGTCGATGGGCTCGCCGGCGGCGAGGCGGATCTGGCTCGCGACGAGGTCGACGCCGGTGACTTCCTCGGTCACGCCGTGCTCCACCTGGAGGCGGGTGTTCATCTCCAGGAAGGAGAAGGTGCCGTCGGCGTCCATCAGCATCTCGACGGTGCCGATATTGTCGTAGCCGATGTCGGTGAGCACGCGCGCGATCTTCTCGCCGAGCGCCTCGATCACCGCGCGCGGCACGCCGGGGGCGACCGCCTCCTCGATGATCTTCTGGTTGCGGCGCTGGGCCGAGCAGTCGCGCTCGAACACGTGGCGCACGTTGCCGGCCCTGTCGCCCACCACCTGGAACTCGATGTGGCGCGGCGTGCGCATGAGCTTTTCGAGATAGATCTCGGCATTTGCGAAGCCGCGCTGGGCCATGGAGCGCGAGCGCTCCACCGCCGCCGCGAGCTGGCTTTCGTCGTGCACCGGCAGCATGCCGATGCCGCCGCCCCCGCCCGCCGGCTTCACCATCAGCGGGTAGCCGATGGTGCGGGCGGCGGCGAGCAGATCGTCGAGGTTCTCGCTCACGAGCTGGGTGCCCGGCGCCACCGGAAGCCCGTGCTCCGCCGCGAGGTCGCGGGCGCGGGTCTTGTGCCCCATGGCGCGGATGAATCGCGGCGCGGGGCCGACAAAGGCGATCCCGCGCTCGATCACCTTCTCGGCGAAGTCCGCATTCTCCGAAAGAAAACCGTA
Source organism: Xanthobacter sp. BG11Y11_SDJG (assembly GCF_057364445.1). Lineage (NCBI taxonomy): Bacteria > Pseudomonadati > Pseudomonadota > Alphaproteobacteria > Hyphomicrobiales > Xanthobacteraceae > Xanthobacter > Xanthobacter sp. BG11Y11_SDJG. Next base: position 7,851 of record NZ_JBNFNU010000042.1, on the reverse strand, counting down.
GCCCGGATGGATGGCGCGCGCGCCCACCGTCTCGGCCAGCGCCAGCACCTTCTCCTGGTCAAGATAGGATTGCGGGGCGGGACCGGGGCCGATCTCGTGCGCCTCGTCGGCCTCCTTGAGGAAGGGCAGGTCGGCGTCGGCCTCCGAATAGAGGCAGATGGAGCGCACGCCGAGCGCCTTGCAGGCGCGCACGATGCGGGCGGCGACGGCGCCGCGGTTGGCGATGAGGATGCTCTCGAACATGGGCGTCCTCCCTTCAGAAGCTCGTGGGCCAGGCGCGCATGAGGTGCTGGCCCACCCCGCCCGTCAGGCGCAGCTCGTGCGCCTCCAGCATCTGCGCCAGCCAGTCGCGGGTCTCCTCGGGCCGCACCACCGCCTGGGCGGCGTAGATGGAGGCGATGTCCCACACGCTGGTCTCGCGCTGCATCTTCGCGAGCGCCGCGTCATAAGCGGGGTCGCCCGCCTCCGCGCCGGTGACGACCGAGGCGGCGAAGGCCGGCTCCATGAACGAGATCTCGGCGGTGGGCCACACCGCCATCTCGTCCGAGTTCCGCCCGCCGCCCATGTTGAGATAGGCCTGCCCGTAGCTCTTGCGCACCACCACCGAGAGTTTCGGCACGGTGCAGAGCGCGAGCGCGTTCATGAAGTTCATGATCTTGCCCGGCGCGCGGCGCTGCTCGGCCTCCTTGCCGATGATGAAGCCGGGCGTGTCCACCAGGATCACCACCGGGATGTTGAAGCTGTCGGCCATCACGAGAAGGCTTGTGCCCTTCTCGCAGGCGTCGGTGTCCATGGCGCCGCCCTTGTGGAGCGGGTTGTTGGCGATGATCGCCACGGTGCGCCCGTCGATGCGCGCAAGCCCCGTCAGCAGCGCCTTGCCGAAGCGCGCCTTCAGCTCGAAGAAGCTGTCCTTGTCGACGATGGTGCGCACGATCTTGCGCATGTCGTAGACCTGGGTGCGCTTCTCCGGCATCAGATCGAGGATGCCGCCCATGTCGGCGCCGGAGCCTTCCGGCACGCTGGCGCGTGGCGGCGCCTGGCGGTGGTGTGCCGGCATGTAGGAGAGGAAGGTCTTCACCGCGTCGAGCGCCTGCTGGTCGGTGTCCACCACGAGGTCGGCGAGGCCCGTCGTCTCGGCGTGCAGGCGCCAGCCGCCCAGTTCCTCGGGGTCGATCTTCTCGTTCACCGCCTTGGAGACGAGCAGCGGGCTCGACACCGCGAACACCGCGCCCTTGCGCATCACGTTGAAGTCGGAGAGGCACGCATACCAGGAGGACGAGCCGAAGCAGGGACCGAGCACGGCGGAGGCCCATGGCGTCTCGCGCATGCGCTGGTACTGGGTCGGGTCGTTGCCCAGCATGGTGCCCATGCCGGCGGCGCCCATGGTGTCGGGCATGCGGGCGCCGGAGGATTCGCCGAGGAACACGATGGGCATGCCGCGCGCCGTGGCGGTGCGCTTCATATGGCCGATCTTGCGCCCGTTCACCGCGCTGGAGGAGGCGCCCTTCACCGTGAAGTCGTTGGAGACCACCGCCACCTGGCGGCCGGCGATCTTGCCGTAGCCGGCAATCTTGCCGTCCGCCGGCGTGCGGCCGCGCTCCTCGGGCAGGATGGAGGTGCCGAACAGGCCGCTCTCCACGAACGAGCCGGCATCGAGCAAATGCGCGACCCGCTCGCGGGCATCCAGCTGGCCCTTCTCGCGGCGCGCGGCGAGCTTGGCCTCGCCGCCCATGGCGAGGGCCTGCGCCTTGCGGGCGTCGTATTCGCAGAGCTGGGCGTCCTTCATGGTGGTCATGCCGAAATCCGCTCCCCCTTCGCCGCGTCGTGGGCGGCCTTGTCCTGTTGAATGACGCCGGTCCGTTCGAGCGCGTCGAGTTCGGCGCCGGCGGTGCCGAGCCAGTCGGCGAGCACGGCGCGCGTGTCCTGGCCGATGCGCCGGCCGGCATGGCGCACCGCGCCCGCGGTCTGCGACATCACCGGCGCGATGCCGGGGATCACCACCTCGCCGAACTCCGCGCTCGGCGCCTTCACCAGCATGCCGCGCGCCGCGTAGTGCGGATCGGCGAAGATGTCGGCCATGGTGAAGATGCGCGTCGCCGGCACCGCGGCGTCGATCAGCAGCGCCTCCAGCTCGGCGCGCGGCAGGGTCGCGGTCCAGTCGGCGATGATGGCGTCAAGCGCGTCCACGTTGCCCACGCGCTGCTTCGCCTTGGCGAAGCGCGGGTCGGCGGAAAGGTCCGCCCGCCCCATGGCGGCGGCGAGGCGCGCGAACACCGCGTCGCCCATGGCGGTGATGTGGACGAAGCTGTCGTCGGCGGTGGGATAGAGGTTGTTCGGCACGCTGCCCGGCAGCGCCGAGCCGGTCCGCCCCGCCACGTGGCCGAGCTTGTCGTAGGCCGGGACGTGCGGCTCCATGAAGGAGAAGGCGCATTCCGAGAGCGCCGCGTCCACCACCTGCCCGCGCCCGGTGCGGGTGCGGGCGAGCAGCGCCATGGAGGCGCCGAAGGCGGCATAGAGGCCGGTGATGTAGTCGGTGAGCGAGACCGAGACGCGGGCCGGCGGGCGGTCCGGATCGCCGGTGATATGGCGCATGCCGCTCACCGCCTCGCCGATCACCCCGTAGCCCGGCCGCGTGCTGTAGGGTCCGGTCTGGCCGAAGCCGGAGATGCGCACCAGAACGAGGCCGGGATTGGCACGGCTGAGCACGTCGTAGCCCATGCCCCACTTCTCCAGCGAGCCGGGGCGGAAATTCTCCACCAGCACGTCGCAGCGCGCCGCCATCTCGCGCACCAGCGCGCGGCCGGCGTCGGTGCGCATGTCGAGGCTGACCAGGCGCTTGTTGCGGAAGATGCTGGCGGCATAGAGGGACTTGCCCTCCATCATCTTGCCCATGGTGCGCACCACGTCGCCCTCGGGCGGCTCGACCTTCACTACCTCGGCGCCGAAATCGGCCAGAAGGCGGCCGCAGAACGGCCCCGCGACGGTGGAGCCGAGCTCCAGCACCTTCATGCCGGAAAGCGGGCCGGCGCCGGGGGAGATGGGGCTCGGATCGCTCACAGGACGTAGGCCTCGAACCTTTTGAGGAAGGACTTGGCGCTGCGGATGTTGGCGCGCGCGCAGCGCTCCGCCTCGTCCGGATCGCCGGCGCGCAGCGCCGCGAGCGTCGCCCGGTGCTCGGCGAGGCCGGTCGCCATGCGGCCCGGCAGCACGATGATGCGGCGGATGATGACCTTGGTCTGGTCGCGGATGGAATCGAGCGCGTCGCTCAGCACCGGATTGGCGGCGCAGGTGACGAGGCGGCGGCGGAAGCCGTCCAGCTCGGTGACGAAGGCGCTCACGTTCGCATCCTCCACATAGCGCGCCATGGGGCCGTCGAAGGTCTCGGTCAGGTCCTGCCACGAGGCCGGGTCCGCCTTCTCGGCGGCGAGCCGCGCGCACAGGCCCTCCAGCATCTCGCGCACCTCGTAGAGCGCGAACACCTGCTCCACCTCCAGGCGGACCACCACCGCGCCGCGGTTGGGCTCGCGGCGGATCAGGCGGCGCTGCTCGAGGAAGCCGAGCACCTCGCGGATGCAGGCGCGGGAGACGTCGAACTCCTCCGCAAGCTCCACCTCCTGGAGCTTGCTGCCGGGCGGCAACTGATGCCCCGAGATGCGCTCCCGCAGGATCAAAGCCACCTCTGCCGCCGTGCGACCGTCACGCGCCTTCCCCACGAAAACCTCCGTTCCTCAGAAGCGTCTTGACGCCATGAAAGTTACATTCAACACTTCTGTCAACAAAAGTATCTGCATTATCGCACTGCAAAAGTCGACAAAAGTGTCGACACAATAAAAAGAGGGAGGCCGATGACCGGTGCCGCCAGCGGCTGGGAGCCGAAAACCCATTGTATTGAAATATTTTATGTGACGCCGGCGGGCCTTCTGCCGGGCCGTCGCCGGCCGTTCGAGCATGGCCAAGCCCGCGATGCGGCGACGCAAAATTCCAGAAAGGCCTTCGCATACGCAACATCATTGCGCGCTCCGCATTCCGCCGCCGCGCCGCCCGCCCCCTCCCTACGCCTGGGAAGACCGATCATGAATGAGCGCCCCGCCCCGCCCGAAAGCTGGGCTGCCGAAGCCGCCGAGATCGCCGAACGCCGCCGCCATGCCGAGGGCCTCGGCGGACCGGAAGCGATCGCCAAGCACCATTCGCTCGGCCGCCTGACCATCCGCGAGCGCATCGGCGGCCTGGTGGATCAAGGCTCGTTCCAGGAGGTGGGCAGCCTGACCGGCCAGGCCCGCTACGAGGACGGCAAGCTCGTGGGCGTCACCCCGGCACCCTACGTGATGGGCCTCGCGCAGATCGACGGCCGGCCCGTCGCCGTGGGCGGCGAGGACTTCACCGTGCGCGGCGGCACCAGCTGGGGCGGCTTCCGTCGCAAGGGCGGCCAGGGCGGGTTCGTGGAGGACCTCGCCGCCAACTACCGCATTCCCTTGGTGAGCCTGATCGACGGCGCCGGCGGCACGGTGACGAGCGCGCGCCGGCGCGGCTACACCGTGTTCCCCGGCGTCGACAGCTTCGACCGCTCCATCGAGCTGCTCGGCAAGGTCCCGGTGGTGTGCGCGGTCATGGGCACCGCCGCGGGCGGCCCGGCCGGCGCGCCATCCTCGCCCACTGGTCGGTGATGGTGAAGGGCACGAGCCAGGTGTTCGCCGCCGGCCCGCCTGTGGTGGAGCGCTCGCTCGGCCAGAAGATCGACAAGGAGGAGCTGGGCGGCGCCGCGGTGGCGGTGGACGTGGCCGGCACCATCGACAATTTCGCCAAGGACGAGGCCGCCTGCCTGGAGATGATCCGGCGCTACCTCTCCTTCATGCCCGCCAATGTGTGGGAACTGCCGCCGGTGGTGACGACCGGCGACCCGGTGGACCGCATGGAGGAGGCCCTCCTCTCCATCGTTCCGCGCGAGCGCGCCGCCCCTACGACATGCGCCGGCTGATCAAGCTGATCGTGGACAGGGACTCGGGGTTCGAGATCCAGCCCTCGTTCGGCAAGTCGGTCATCACCCAGTTCGCGCGGCTGAACGGCAAGGTGGTCGGCATCGTCGCCAACAATCCCATGGTCAATGGCGGCGCCATGGACGTGAAGGCGGCGCGCAAGCAGACCCATTTCATGGAGCTGTGCGACTGCTTCAACATCCCGCTGATCTTCCTGGTGGACGTGCCGGGCTTCATGGTGGGCCAGCAGGCGGAGGTCGCCGCCACCCTGCGCGAGGGCATGCGCTGCGTCTATGTGGGCGGGCAGCTCTCGGTGCCCACCATCACGCTGGTGATCCGCAAGTGCTACGGCATGGCCGGCATGGCCACCACCTCCAAGCGCGGCCTCGACCTCAAGATCGCCTGGCCCTCGGGCGAATGGGGCTCGCTGCCGGTGGAGGGCGGCGTCGCCGCCGCCTTCAAGCGCGAGATCCAGGCCGCGCCCGACCCGCTGGCGCGCGAGCGCGAGATCGAGGCGGAGTTGCGCGCGCTGGCCTCGCCTTTGCGCACCGCCGAGGCGTTCGCGGTGGAGGACGTGATCGATCCGCGGGAGACGCGGCCCTACCTCATCCGCTTCATCGACGCCGCGCAGGGCGCGCTGGCGCAGAACGTGGGTCCCAAGCTCAAGGCCGGCGTCCGGCCCTGACGAAGCCGCCACAGAGCGGCCAAAGCCGGCGGCAGTCCGCCGGCCAATGCAACGACAAGAGGAGGAAGACCATGGGCGTTTTCACCCGCAGGGCAGCCTTCGCGCTCGCCCTCGCCGCCGGGGCCGCGCTCGCCGCGCCGGCTCATGCCGAAGTATCCAAGATCCGCATCGCCAAGGGCTTCGGCATCAGCTACCTGCCGCTCTTGGTGATGGAGCACGAGAAGCTGTTCGAGAAGCACGCCAAGGCGGCGGGGCTGGACAGCACGTCCGAATGGCTGGTGGTGGACGGCGGCACGGTGCAGGCCAATCTGCTGATCGGCGGCAACCTGGAGATTTCTTCCGGCGGCCTCGGCCCGCTCATCACGGTGTGGGACCGCACCAAGGGCAACCTGGACGTGAAGGGCATCGCCTCGATCAATTCGATGCCGCTCTATCTCAACACCATCAATCCCGACGTGAAGACCATCAAGGACTTCACCGACAAGGACCGGATCGCGCTGCCGGTGGTGCGCACCTCGATCCAGGCCGTGGTGCTGCAGATGGCGGCGGAGAAGGCGTTCGGCCCCGGCAAGGCCAACGAACTGGACCGCCTGACGGTCGCCATGGCGCACCCGGACGGCGCGGCGGCGCTGATGTCCGGCCGCACCGAGGTGACGGCCCACCTCACCGCACCGCCCTTCATGTACCAGGAACTGCGCGACCCGAAGGTGCACCGGGTGTTCTCCTCCTACGATGTGGTGGGCGAGCCGCACACCTTCAACGCGGTGTGGACCACCGCGAAGTTCCGCAACGAGAATCCCAAGACCTATGCAGCCTTCGTCGCCGGACTCAACGAGGCGATCGAGAAGATCAACGCCGACAAGCTGAAATATGCCCGCTTCTACAAGGAATACGACAAGTCGAAGCTGGACCAGGCCTTCATCGACGAGATCATCACCAAGCCGGAGGTGATCTATACGATGACCCCCCAGGGCACCATGGCGTTTGCGAAATTCCTCAACCAGGTGGGCTCGGTCAAAAACAAGCCCGCCGGTTGGCAGGATCTCTTCTTCCCCGAAGCGCACCAGCTCAAGGGAAGCTAGGACCTGCCGCACTGCGGCCGGGCCAGCCCTGACCGCCCGGCCGCTCTTCCTTTTGCCTGCCCGGCGCGAACCCTAGCGCCGGGCAGGCGCACCCTCCCCCTTGCCAAGGCCCCGCCATGCCTGCCGTTGTCATCACCGAGTTCATGGACCAGGACGGCGTCGACCTGATTGCCGCGCGCCACGAGACCGTCTACGACCCCGATCTGGTGGACCGCCCGGCGGCGCTCGCCGCCCTGCTCGCCGATTGCCGCGGCCTGATCGTGCGCAACCGCACGCAGGTGCGCCCGCCCCTGCTGGCGCAGGCGCCGCATTTGAGGACCGTGGGCCGGCTCGGCGTCGGCCTCGACAATATCGACCTTGCCGCCTGCGCCGCCGCCGGCATCAGCGTGCTGCCGGCCACCGGCACCAATGACGAGACGGTGGCGGAGTTCGTGATGGGGGCGCTGCTCAGCCTCACCCGCGGCGGCGCCTTCCAGGCGACCGCTGAGGTCGCGCCGGCGCCTGGCCGCGCACCCGCTTCAAGGCGCGCGATGCCAAGGGGCTGACGCTCGGCCTCGTCGGCTTCGGCGCCATCGCCCGCCAGGTGGCGAAGCGCGCCAAGGCGTTCGGCATCGCGGTCTCGGCCTATGACCCCTATGTGCCCGAAGGCGACCCGGCCTGGGCGCAGGCGGACCGGCGCTGCGCCGATGTGGAGAGCCTGTTGGCAGGCTCGGATATCCTGAGCATCCACGTGCCGCTGACCGACGCGACGCGCCATCTCATCGATGCCGCGGCGCTGGCCCGGCTGCCGGCCGGGGCCTACCTGATCAACACCGCGCGCGGCGGCATCGTCGACGAGCCGGCGCTGGCGGCGGCGCTGAAATCCGGCGCCCTCGCCGGCGCCATGCTGGACGTGATGGAGACCGAGCCCGTGGCGGCCGGCTCGCATCTCGCCGACGTGCCCAACCTTCTGCTCTCGCCCCACATCGCCGGCATTACCAAGGACGCGGTGCTGCGCGCCAGCCTCCTGGTGGCCGAGAATGTCGCCCGGGTTCTGGAGGGCGCAACGCCCACGGTCGCCGACGCGGCGCAGGGCCGCTAACGGCTCCCAATGGCGCGGGCAGGCGCCCCG
>NZ_JBNFNU010000041.1:0-18254 GCF_057364445.1 Xanthobacter sp. BG11Y11_SDJG | reverse complement strand
GATCATGGTGCTGCAGCCGGATGTGGACCAGATAGGGCTCGATGGCCGCGAGCGTGCGCTCCAGCGCCCCGCCGAGGGCGGCCACGCTGACCCGGGCGCCCGCCGCCACCCGTTCGCGCCGGGCCTGGTCGCGCAGCATCACGAAGGTGAGCCGGGCGAGGTCCTTGATGTCGGCCACCGGCAGCGCTCCGCCGTCGGCATCGAAGCGGGCGTAGATGGCCGCGAAGTTCCACACGTGCGGGCCGTGCAGCACCACGGCGCCGAGCTTGGCGGCCTCGATGGGGTTCTGCCCGCCATGCTCCACCAGCGAGCCGCCCATGAACACCACCGGCGCGCAGCGATAGAGCAGCCCCATCTCGCCGATGGTGTCGGCCACGTAGATGTCGGTGTCCGCCGCCGGCAGGGCGCCGGTGCTGCGCCGGGCGGTGACGAGACCCGCCTCCTCGCCCAGTTCGGCGATCTCCTCGCCGCGCTCGGGGTGGCGCGGCGCCACGATGGTGAGCAGGTTCCGCAGTTCCTTGCGCAGCGCCTTGTGGGTGGCCATGGCGAGCACTTCCTCCCCCGCATGGGTGGAGGCGGCGAGCAGCACCGGCCGCGCGCCGATGGCGGAGGAGAGCGCGGCCAGGGCCGCGGGCTCGGCGGCGGGCGCCGGCACGTCGAACTTGAGGTTGCCGCACACCTCCACCCGCGGCGCCCCGAGCGCCGCGGAAGCGGGCGCCGTCCTCCTCGCTCTGGGCAAGGCACAGATCGACCCGCGACAGCAGCGCCCGCGCGCTGCGCGACAGGCGCGACCAGCGCTGCGCCGATTTCGGCGACAGGCGTCCGTTCACCAGCACCACCGGCGTCGCGCGCCGGCTGAGGTCGTAAAGCAGGTTCGGCCACAGCTCGGATTCCGCCAGCAGCACCAGATCCGGCTTCCAGTGGTCCAGGAAGCGCGAGACGAAGGCACCGGCATCGAGCGGCATGAACTGGTGGATCACCCCCGGCGGCGCGCGCCGGGCGGCCACCTTGCTGGAGGTGAGGGTGCCCGATGTGAGCAGCACGTTGAAGCGCCGGGCGACCAGCCGCTCGATCAGCGGCATCACGCAGTTCACCTCGCCGACGCTCGCCCCGTGCACCCAGACCAGCGGCCCTTGCGGCCGCTCGGCGCTGGCGAAGCCGCGCCGCTCCGGCAGGCGCTCGCGATCCTCCTTGCCCTTGCCCACCCGGTAGGAGAGCCAGGCCGGTGTCAGCAGCGCCGCCGCCGCGCTGGCGCCGCGGTAGAGCCGCAGGGTCACGGTGAGCGAACGCGCCTTCATAGAGGCCTTCCGACGGAACGGCCCACCAGTTGCTCGGCGCGGGCGGTCACCGCCTCGAGCCGCTCCTGGACCTGCGCCTCGCGCGCGGCGAGCGCGGCATCGTCGGCGTCGCGGGGCACATAAACAGGCTCCCCCACCACGGCCGCGCCGGGGCCGAAGGGCAGGTTGAGGCTGGCGCGGTCCCAGCTCTTGAGGGTGATGCGGTTGCGTGTGGCCATGGCGAGCGGAAGAATGGGGCGGCCAGAATACCGTGCTATGGTAACGACGCCCAGCCCCGCTTTGCGGGCAATTTTCGGCACGTCCGCGGTCATGGCGACGTTCGTGCCCTGCCGCAGCGTCTCCAGCATCTCATAGGTTGCCGAAACCGCCCCCTTCCTGTGGAAGTCATGGCGCGAGGTGGCGCCGGAGCCGCGGATCGTGCCGACGCCCAGCTTCTCGGCGGCGATGGCGTTGATCTCGGCGTCCGCATGGCGCGAGATCAGCACCTTCGCCTTGTGGTGCGGCTTCATGGCGAACGGCGTCAGGAAGTGCTGACCGTGCCAGAAGGTGACGATCACGGGCATCTTCTCGTCGATCACGTCGAAGATGTCGGCGGGCTCGATCACGAACCGCGTGGTGTGGGCCACCAGCTTGAAATAGTTCGCGAAGGTCGTGCCGGCAGCCAGCTGGAACGCGCGATTGGTCCGGATGCGACGCCACATGTGTCTCGGTGCTCACCCTTGGGGCGGGGCGGGATGCGGACGGCGCGCCCCGCTCCGGGCCCGTCCGTCCGCCGTGCCGGGGAAGGGGGGGAAACTACTCGCCGTGCGCCTTGCCGGTCTCGGGGTCCAGCAGGCGGTGCAGGTGCACCACGAAATAGCGCATCATGGCATTGTCCACGGTCTGCTGCGCCTTGGCCTTCCAGGCGGCCGCCGCGCTCGCATAGTCGGGGTAGATGCCGACGATGTCGAGCTTGGACAGATCCTTGAACTCGTTGCCGTCGATCGACGTCAGTTCGCCGCCGAACACGAGGTGGGGCAGCTGCTTCTTGGCCGTGGTGCTCATCGTGGTGCTCTCGGGGTGATGCCCTGGACCGGGGCCGGGAGGGAGGAGGACTGGCGCGCCGCCAGCACCGTCGCATGCAGCGGCAGGCCCGCGCACAGAAGGGCGCCGTGGCGCGGCACAAGGCGGTTGTAGAGGATCGGCTCTCCGGCATGGCTGGTGAGGCGCCCGGCGGCCTCCTCGACGATCAGGTCAGCGGCGGCGAGGTCCCAGTCATGGGCGTTCTCGCCGACCAGCGCGAGATCGATCTCGCCGCTCGCCACCCGCGCGAGGCGCAGCGCCAGCGAGCGCACGCGCGGCAGGCGGTTCAGCGCCACCTTCGGGTGGAAGGCGTCCAGCGCGGCCGTCGGTCCGGCGACGCGGGCGCCCTCCAGCGCGGCGTGGCGGCTGGCCTGGATCGCGGAACCGTTGAGGGTCGCGCCCTGGCCCCGCACCGCGAGGAACATCTCCTCGCTGGCCGGCGCATAGAGCGCCGCCGCCACGGGCCGCCCCTGTTCCACCAGGGCGACGGAGACCGCCCAGTCGGAGCCGCCGGCCATGAAGGCGCGGGTGCCGTCGATGGGATCCACCACCCACAGGCGGCCGGCACCGAGGCGGGCGCCGGTATCGGCGCTCTCCTCAGACAGCCAGGCGACGTCCGGCGCCGCCGCGGACAGGCGCTCCCGCAGGAAGCCGTCGACGGCCATGTCGGCGTCGGTGACGGGGGAATCGTTCTCCTTGGTCCAGGTGGCGAGGCCGGCCGCGCGCATGTCGCGCGCCATGACGCCCGCCTGCGCCACCGCCTCCACGAGGCGGCGCATCAGGTCGTCCGTGCCGCCGGGGGCGGTCGCGGCACCGGCGCTGCGGGAAGGGTTCACGCTCATGGAAGCCAAATAGGCGGCGGCGCGGCCGGAGGCAAGGCGCCTCGTGCTGCATCGCACGCGCTGCGGTGCGGCGGGGCCGCCCTCAGAGCAATGCCGGGACGATGGTATCCAAAGCGAGACCCGCAAACAGGATCAGGCCGGCATCCCGGTTGGACTTGAAGACGACGAGGCAGCGTGCCGGATCGTCGATGTCGAGCGCGCGCACCTGCCAGGCGAGATGCAGCGCGAAGCCTGCCAAGCCGAGAAACGCGAACAGCCCCGCTTGGGCGGTGTCGAGCGCGAGGGCGAAGAGCACCACGGTCACCGCGTAGCACGCGCCCACCACCAGGGCCGACCGGCGGCCGAAATACAAGGCGGTGGAGCGCACGCCGACGATGGCGTCGTCCTCCTTGTCCTGGTGGGCATAGATGGTGTCGTAGGCGAACACCCAGACGACGCAGCCCGCGAACAACAGCAAAGCCGGGTCTTCGATCGCCCGGAACACGCTGGCCCAGCCCATCAGCGCGCCCCAGGAGAAGGCGATGCCCAACACCACCTGCGGAAAGGACGTGATGCGCTTCATGAGCGGGTAGATCGCCACCACGCCCAGCGAGGCGATGCCGGTGACGATGGCGAAGCGCGGCAGCGCCAGCAGCACGGCGAGCCCGACGAGGCACTGGGCGGCGAGAAAAGCGAACGCGGCGGGGACGCTCACCGCGCCGGAGGCGACCGGCCGGTTGCGAGTGCGCGCCACCCGGCCGTCGATGTCGCGGTCGAGAATGTCGTTCCAGGTGCAGCCGGCGCCGCGCATGGCGAGCGCGCCGATGGCGAACAGCACCAGCAGCCGGGGATCGGGGAAGGGGCTGCCCGCGGCGATGGCGGCCAGCGCCGTGGACCACCAGCAGGGCAGCAGCAGAAGCCAGGTGCCGATCGGCCGGTCCACCCGCGCCAGATGCAAATAGGGCCGCAGGGAGGCCGGTGCGCGCCGATCCACCCAATTGCCGCGCGCGGCGTCGGCGATGTGGGGTGCGGCGGGTCCTTCCGTGGAACTCAAGGTGACCCTATTTCTTCATCACGTTGCCGTTGAGCGTGTCGAAGACGTTGCCGCCCGAGCCGCTCAGGGAATATCCGGTGGTCACGCCGAGCGCGCTGGAGATGGAGCCCTGCGGCGGCGGCTTGGCCGGGCCGCCCGGCGCGACGCCGCTGGCGGCCGCCTGGCAGACCTGGTCGCGCACGCCCGCGCTCTTCTTCAGGCTGGCGCTGGACGCCTTGATGGCCTCCTCCGGCACCTGGCACCACTCCTTGTTGTCCACCAGGAACTTGTTCCAGCGGGTCTCGGCGGTGACGTAGGAGCGGAACAGGGGGCACAGGGTCTGCGGGTCGGCCTTGCGCTTGGTGGCGGCGCCGAGCGCCTTGCCGGCTTCCTCCAGCGCGCCGCGCGCCGCCGTGGCATCCGACTGGCAGTCCGCCATCGCACCCGACAGGGTGAGCGTGCTGCCGAGCCCGGCTGCCGCGATCGCGAGCGTCAATCTGTTCATGGAGCTTCGCCCCCTTCTCTTGCCGCCCCCAGGGGAACCGTTGATACAGAGACCTTAAAGATTGGGCAACATCACGGCAGCCGCGGCGGGAAATGGTTCCGGGCGCGCATTCGCGCTTGACGGCTTCCGGACCGGTGGGTAGTTTCGCGCAACTTTTGAAAGGGACTGCGCCGTCATGCGCAATATCGTTATCCTTATCGTAGGGGGGCGCGCCACTGCCGGATCGGCCTGACGGTCGGTCGGAAGACAGGTGGCGCGCGCTTAGAGGGGCCTTCGGGCCCCTTCGTCGTTTCTGGGGCCCTGCCGCGCGCCGCGCGCCGTCCGGGCCAGGCAGGTTCAGGGCGCCTCAGGCGCCCGTCGGGTCGAGCGGCGCCGCGGCGCCCAAGGAGTTTGAGGCAATGGAAAAGCAGATGACCGGCGCCGAGATGGTGATCCAGGCGTTCGCCGACCAGGGCGTGAGCCACATCTTCGGCTATCCGGGCGGCGCGGTGCTGCCCATCTATGATGCGCTGTTCCACCAGAACGAGATCGAGCACATCCTGGTGCGCCACGAGCAGGCGGCGGTGCATTCGGCCGAGGGCTATGCCCGCTCCTCCGGCAAGGTGGGCGTGGTGCTGGTCACCTCCGGCCCCGGCGCCACCAACGCGGTGACCGGTCTCACCGACGCGCTCATGGATTCCATCCCGATCGTCTGCATCAGCGGGCAGGTGGCGACGCACCTGATCGGCAACGACGCGTTCCAGGAATGCGACACGGTGGGCATCACCCGCCCCTGCACCAAGCACAATTATCTGGTGCGGGACGTGAACGACCTCGCGCGTGTGCTGCACGAGGCGTTCTACGTGGCGCAGAACGGGCGGCCCGGCCCGGTGGTGGTGGACATCCCGAAGGACGTGCAGTTCGCCACCGGCACCTATGTCGGCCGCGAGAACATCGTCCACAAGACCTACCGGCCGAAGCTCGATGCCGAGCAGCCGCAGATCGCGGCGGCGGTGGAGATGCTCGCCGGCGCGAAGAGGCCGATCTTCTACACGGGCGGCGGCGTGATCAATTCCGGGCCGGAGGCGAGCCGCCTCCTGCGCGAGCTCGCCCGCCTGACCGGCGTGCCCGTCACCTCGACGCTCATGGGCCTCGGCGCCTTCCCGGCGGCCTCGCGCCAGTGGCTCGGCATGCTGGGCATGCACGGCACCTATGAGGCCAACATGGCCATGCACGATTGCGACGTGATGGTGTGCATCGGCGCGCGCTTCGACGACCGCATCACCGGCCGCCTCGACGCCTTCTCGCCGGGCTCGAAGAAGATCCACATCGACATCGACCCCTCGTCCATCAACAAGAACGTCAAGGTGGACCTGCCTATCATCGGCGATTGCCGCCGCGTGCTCGCCGACCTCGTCTCCGCCTGGAAGGCGCGCGACCTCAACATGGACCGCGCGGCGCTCGACGCCTGGTGGGGGCAGATCGACCGCTGGCGGGCGCGCAACTGCCTCGCCTATCGGGCCTCCGACGAGATCATCAAGCCGCAATACGCCATCGAGCGGCTCTATGCGGCCACCAAGGACAAGGACGTCTACATCACCACCGAGGTGGGCCAGCACCAGATGTGGGCGGCGCAATTCTTCCGCTTCGAGGAGCCGAACCGCTGGATGACCTCCGGCGGCCTCGGCACCATGGGCTACGGCCTGCCGGCCGCCATCGGCGCGCAGAAGGCGCATCCCGACGCCCTGTGCATCGACATCGCGGGAGAAGCCTCCATCCTCATGAACATGCAGGAGATGTCGACCGCCGTGCAGTTCGACCTGCCGGTGAAGATCTTCATCCTCAACAACAAATACATGGGCATGGTGCGCCAGTGGCAGGAACTGCTGCATGGCGGGCGCTACTCGCATTCCTATTCGGAGGCGCTGCCCGACTTCGTGAAGCTCGCCGACGCCTATGGCGGCGTCGGCATCCGCTGCGAGAAGCCGGGCGATCTCGATGCCGCCATCGCCGAGATGATCGCCGTCAAGCGGCCGGTGATCTTCGACTGCATCGTGGATCAGCAGGAAAACTGCTTCCCCATGATCCCCTCGGGTCGCGCTCATAACGAGATGATCCTCGGCGACATGGCGATCGACCTCGACGCCGCCATCACCGACGAGGGCAAGATGCTGGTGTGAGGTCGAGCGGACCACCGCAGAACGCCGTCATGCCCCGGCTTGTCCGGGGCATCCACTCCGCGGCGAGACGCCTTGCCACCGGTGCTTTAGCGGCCTGGTGGATCCCCCGGACAAGCCGGGGGATGACGGTGCCTCTCAATCTCCCGCCCCTTCCGAGAGTTCCATGCCCCAGACCTCCGAGCCCATCGAGCGCCACACCCTCTCCATCCTGGTGGACAACGAGCCGGGCGTGCTCGCCCGCGTCATCGGCCTGTTCTCCGGCCGCGGCTACAACATCGACAGCCTCACGGTGTCCGAGGTGAGCCACGAGGCGCATCTCTCGCGCATCACCATCGTCACCACCGGCACGCCCATGGTGATCGAGCAGATCAAGAACCAGCTCGACCGCCTCGTGCCGGTGCACCGGGTGCGCGACCTCACCGTGGAGGCGACCGCGCTGGAGCGCGAACTCGCCATGGTGAAGGTGCGCGGCGTGGGCGAGGCGCGCGGCGAGGCGCTGCGGCTCGCGGAGGCCTTCCGCGCCCGCGTGATCGACGCGACGCGCGAGAGCTTCGTATTCGAGATCACCGGCAAGTCCGACAAGATCGACCAGTTCGCCTGGCTCATGGAGCCGCTCGGCCTGGTGGAGGTGGCGCGCACCGGCGTGGTTGCCATCTCCCGCGGGCCGGAGGCCATGTGAGAGCGCTTGCAATCGCTTCTTTACGGATATACATCGGCTATCCGAATTCAAGAGCTCATTGATCCATGCGCGTGAAGGTCGCCAAGTGGGGAAACAGCATCGCCGTGCGGCTGCCCAGGGAGGTGGTGGAGCGTTTCCGCCTCAAGCCCGGCAGCCTCATGGATGTTGACGTCGACGAGCACGGCTTCCGCGCCTCGCCGGCTTCCTCACGTATTCCCGGCGTACCAAGCCTCGCGGAGATGGTCGCCGAGATGAAGCGCCTCGGCCCGCAGAACGAGCCCGAAACGGTGGATTGGGGCCCTGACGTGGGCTCCGAGATCATCGACGACGACTATTCGCGCGGCACGGACCCCGCGCCTGCTCCCAAGAGGCGGCGCCGTCGTGATTCCTGATGCGGGCGACATCGTTTGGATCGATCTCGATCCGGTGCGCGGGACCGAGCAGGCGGGGCGCCGGCCCGGGATCGTCATCACCGACCGGTCCTATCACGAGGTTTCGAGCCGAACGGTCATCTGCCCCATCACGTCCCGGCGGCGGGATTGGCCGACCGAGTATCCCCTGCCCGATGGCCTTGCCACGCGCGGGGTGGTGCTGGTGGACCAGGTCCGATCCATCGACCGGACCGAGCGACACCTTCGGCACATTGAGAAGGCTCCGCCCGAAGTGCTCCGCCAGGTGCGCGGCCGGCTCGCCGAACTTCTGAGGTTGACCGACCTCATCACCTGAACCCGGCCTTCTGCGGGCCGCGTCCCAACCCTTCAACGCAACGAGCAACCTCAAAGGGAACCCCATGCGCGTTTACTACGATCGCGACGCCGACCTGAACCTCATCAAGGGCAAGAAGGTCGCCGTCGTCGGCTATGGCAGCCAGGGCCACGCCCATGCGCTCAACATGCGCGACTCGGGCGTGAAGGATGTCGTGGTCGCCCTGCGTCCCGGCTCCGCCACCGCCAAGAAGGCCGAGGCCGAGGGCTTCAAGGTGATGAGCCCCGCCGAGGCCGCCAAGTGGGCCGACGTGGTGATGATGCTCACCCCGGACGAGCTGCAGGCCGACATCTACCGCGAGAGCCTCGCCGACAACATGAAGCACGGCGCGGCGCTGCTGTTCGCCCACGGCCTCAACGTGCACTTCAACCTGATCGAGCCGCGCGCCGATCTCGACGTGCTGATGGTCGCCCCCAAGGGCCCCGGCCACACCGTGCGCTCCGAGTATCAGCGCGGCGGCGGCGTGCCGACCCTGATCGCCATCGCCCAGGACGCCTCGGGCAACGCCCATGATCTCGGCCTTTCTTACGCCTCGGCCATCGGCGGCGGCCGCGCCGGCATCATCGAGACCACCTTCAAGGAAGAGTGCGAGACCGACCTGTTCGGCGAGCAGGTGGTGCTCTGCGGCGGCCTCGTGGAGCTGATCCGCGCCGGCTTCGAGACGCTGGTGGAGGCCGGCTACGCCCCCGAGATGGCGTATTTCGAGTGCCTGCACGAGGTCAAGCTGATCGTCGACCTCATCTATGAGGGCGGCATCGCCAACATGAACTACTCCATCTCCAACACCGCCGAGTTCGGCGAATACGTCACCGGCCCGCGCATCATCACGCCGGAGACCAAGGCGGAGATGAAGCGCGTGCTCACCGACATCCAGTCCGGCAAGTTCACGCGCGACTGGATGCTGGAGAACAAGGTGAACCAGACCTCGTTCAAGGCCACCCGCGCCAAGGCCAACGCCCACCAGATCGAGGAAGTGGGCGAGAAGCTGCGCGCCATGATGCCCTGGATCAAGGCCAAGGCGCTGGTGGACAAGACCAAGAACTGATCCTCATTCGTTGAGGCGAGCCCCGGAACGGCGAAGGCTGTTCCGGGGCTTTTTTGTTTGCGATGGCGACTTGGCGTTTTTTGACTGTATTCTTGGCCTCCATTTCAGGCGGAGCAGACGCCGTGCCTACCAAGAAGCAATTGGAAGAGGCCGATCGTCTCGCAGAGACGGTTGACTGGGCGAAGCTTGATGCCATGAGCGACGAAGACATCCGCGCCGCCTGGGCCTGGGACAAGGACATGACCTGGCCCACCGACGAGGAGCTCGCCGAGTTCGACCTCGTCATCTCCGCAAAGAGCCGCCGGAAGCCGCCGAAGGAAGCGGCGGAGTAGGCGTGGCCCTCATGTCCGCCTCCCGGCGGGACACGTCGGCCTGAGGGGCCATGCTGTGGTCCGCACCGCCTCGGTAGCGCCGAGCCCACCCCCACATCTGCGAGCCAACGACGTCGCCGGACCGGGCGAGGCCCCTGTCGCCCGTTCGCCCGCACAGACGACCGGCAGAGCGGCGCCGCCGCTTATTTCTCGCAGGCGGGGCCTTCGCCGCCAGGATAGGGATGGGCGGGATCGGCGATGAAGCGGTCGAGGGCCGCGGCGAGGCCGGTGCTCGCAGCGCGCACGATGAAGGCGAAACGCTCCGGCGCGAGCGTGCCGTCCGCGAGCATGAGGCAGTGGGGCCAGGCCAGGGCCATCTCGCCCAGCCTGTCGTTGAAGAACACCACGCTGCCGTAGCCCGATCCATAGGCGAAGGGCGCGTCCGGTCCCGCGCCGGCGCGCACGCGGCGGGCATTGTCCGCGTCGTCGGAGGTGGCGATCACGGTCAGCGCCACGCCGCGCGGCGCGCGGTCGTTCAGGTCGATCTCGGCGGTCGACCCCTCGACCACCATCACCGTGCGTCCCGCGAGGTCGGCGATGGAGGAGAGCTTGCCGGCGTCTTCCGCCCGCACGCCGAACGCGCGCACCACCTGGGTATAGGTCGTCGACCAGATGCCCTTGTCGCCGGTTTCCGCCCGGCGGTAGGGCAGATCGGCGACCCCGCCCGCGGCGATGTCGCAGCGGTCCTCGCCCGGCTTTGTCCAGAAGCCCGCATAGCGCGGCACGCCGACGGGCTCGAAGGCGAGGCCGAGCTGCGCGGCAAAGCCGGTGAGGAAGGTCACGTCCCAGCCGGTCCAGCGGCCGTCCGCCTCCTGGCCCGAGAAGGGCGGGAAGGTGGGAAACAGGCAGACCTTCAGGACGCCGGGCGCAAGTGTCCGCACCGGGTCGGCCGAGGCGGCGGGCGCGAGAAGCACCAAGGAGGCGACGATCGAGGCGGCGCGCCGCGCGTGCCGGGATGGGGAGCTGAGGGAACGCGGCATCGGGCATCCCGCTTCAGGAGGTGAGGCGAGCATAGAGCGCGCCTCGGCATCCGGGAATGGCGATGCGGGGACGCATCCCGCAGCATCCGCGTGGCGTCATTGCGGGTCTCGCAGCCGGTAAGGGGAAAGCGAAGGATGCGCCGCCTACCGGGGCGCCGGCAGGGGCTGGGGGTGCAGTTTAAATCTGGAGAAGTTCAAAAACTATTCAGATTTGTTAGCATAAGACTTGGATGGGAGCAATCCGGATCACCCCCATGTTGAGACAAGTTTGGGCGTGACCTAATTTTCATCGCATTCGGCCGTGGCGGCATCCTGCATTTCTGCCGCCTTGTCTTTACGATGGTTCATAACGAGACGTAGCGATGATTGTGAACGTGATTTTCGGCTCCGACGGCGGGGCAACCAAGGGCGTGGCCGCGAAGATCTCCAAGAAGGCCCAGGGCAAGAGCATCGACATCAAGGCCGCCACCAAGGCGGACTTCGAGAATTGCGACCTGCTCATCCTCGGCTCGCCCACTTATGGCGACGGCACGCTCCAGACCGATTGGGAAGAGAACATCGACAAGCTGCGCGAGGCGAACCTCGCCGGCAAGAAGGTGGCGCTCTTCGGCACCGGCGACCAGGCGACCTATCCCGACAGCTTCGTGGACGCCATGGGCATCCTGTTCGACGAGGTGACGGAAAAGGGCGCGACCGTGGTCGGCTTCACCGACACCGCCGGCTACGACTATACCGGCTCCACTGCCGAGCGGGACGGCAAGTTCGTCGGCCTCGCCCTCGACCAGGACGGCCAGTCCGGCATGACGGAAAAGCGGGTGACGGCATGGCTTGCGGCGCTGCTCTAGGCGAAGGTCCGCAGGCATCGGGGCCGGCCGCCGATGCCCTCGTCACGCGGATCTTCAACCACAAGCTCTATGAATACCGGCGCGGCGTGCGCTGCCTGTTCATGATGACCATGTCGGCGCATGACAGCCACCTGATCGTCGGCCGGCTGTGCCGCGAATGCATCGCCCACTATGTGCACGATGTGAGCGGGCACAAGGTCAATCTCTTCTTCGGCAATCCCGCTTTCGTGGAGACCACCCGCACGGTGGTGAACAAGCCGCTCACGGCGCTCTCGCCGGAGGAGGACTTCATGCTCGGCACGCTGCTCGGCTACGACCGGGAGCAGCAGTGCCGGCGCTTCCTCGCCCGGCGCGGCGGCGTGCCGCCCGAGGCGGTGGACTGAAGGCCCGGCAAGTCCCGCGCCGGGCCTGCGCTCGACCGGCGTCGATCATCCGCCGGCGGACCGGCGGGCGCGAGATTTTTGCCGCCCGGCGCGCTATGCTCGCCGCCGAGGAGCGCCCGCCGTGACCGAAGACGCCCGCACTGCCGATCCCCGCCTGTTCCTGCGCATCGATTTTGCCGACGGGCGCAAGCTCGGGCCGGGCAAGATCACGCTTCTCGAGGCGATCCGCGTCCACGGCTCCATCCTCTCCGCCGCCAAGGCCATCGGCATGAGCTACCGGCGGGCCTGGCTGCTGATCGACGAACTGGACCGCATGTTCGAGGAGAAGGTGATCATCACCTACCCCGGCCGCCGCGGCGCCGGCACCGAAGTGACGGCCTTCGGCGCGCGGCTCATCGCGCTCTACCGGGCGAGCGAGCGGCAGGCGGCCAAGGCGACGCGGGCGGCGGTGGACGAACTCAAGGCGTCTCTTGCGGCGGAGTTCCGCCCGGGATCACACGCAGAGGCCGATGAGGACGAGACGCCGGGGGCGCCGGGGCGGCAGGCGGGCTGACGATCTCCGCGCCGGGCGAGGAGAAGCCGGCCGGCCGCGAATCCACCGTCACGGCCTTGATCATGGCCCAGACCGGCGTGCCCCTCTCCAGGGCCAGGCGCTCGACGCTCTCCTGCGTCACCAGCGCGTAGATCTTGGAATGGGCGAGCAACACCTCCACGTCCGCGAACGGACCTTCCGCGCGGGTGATCGTGCCGATGGTTCCGGCGAGCCGGTTGGTCACCGACACGTCAATGGGCCGCGAGAGCGAGAGCGAGACGTCGCGCGAGCGGATGCGGGCGCGGGCCGGCGCGCCCACCGGGCTGCCCACCAGCGGCACGCGCAATTCCCCGTCCGCGAAGCTGACGGTGGAAAGGCCGAAGCGCTCGTCATGGGCGCTGACGGTGCACTCGAGAATGGTGCCGACGTCGAAGCGGCCGATCACCGGCAGCAGCTCGGGGCGCGAGAGCACGTCGGAGAGCGGCCCGCAGGCGATCACCCGGCCGTCCGCCACCGCCGCCACCGCGGTGGACAGGCGCAGCACCTCCTCGATGGAGTGGCTGACATAGAGGATGGGCAGCTTCAACTCGTCGCGCAGCCGCTCCAGATAGGGCAGGATCTCGCCCTTGCGCATCTCGTCGAGGGAGGCGAGGGGCTCGTCCATCAGGAGCAGGCGCGGCTGGGCGAGCAGCGCCCGGCCGATGGCGACCCGCTGCTTCTCGCCGCCGGACAGGGTGTGCGGGCGCCGGCCGAGAAGGTGGGCGATGCCAAGCATCCCCACCACCGCGTCGAAGGAGATGGTGCGCTCGCGCCGGGTGCGCCGCGCGCCGTAGCGCAGGTTGCTCTCCACGCTCATGTGCGGGAACAGCCGGGCGTCCTGGAACACATAGCCCACGTTCCGCTTCTCGATGGGCAGATCGATGCCGCTGGCAGAATCGAAGAAGGTCTCCCCGTCGACGCGCACGTGGCCCCTGTCGGGCCGCACCGACCCGGCGACCGCCTGGATGATGGTGGTCTTGCCCGAGCCCGAGCGGCCGAAGAGCGCTGTCACCCCCTCGCCGGGCGCGGTGAAGTTGGCGTCGAGCTTGAAGCCGGTGGGGCGGGCGAGCGAAACGTCGATCTCGATCATATGCGCCCCAGGGCGATCTTGATGCGGCGGTCCGCCATCTCGGCGAGGATCAGCGCGCCCAACGCCAGCACCACGGAAACGGCGGTGAGGCGCAGCGCCATGGCGTCGCCGTCCGGCATGTGGGTGGCGCTGTAGATGGCGAGCGGGATGGTGCGCGTCTCGCCTTCCACGTTCGAGACGAAGGTGATGGTGGCGCCGAACTCGCCCAGCGCCGAGGCGAGCGCGATCAGCGCGCCTGATAGGATGCCAGGCAGCATCAATGGCAGCGTCACGGTGAAGAAGGCATCGAGCCTGGAGGCGCCGAGCGTGCGGGCGGCGGTCTCCAGCCCCTTGTCCACCCCGTCGATGGCGAGCCGGATGGCGTTCACAGAGAGCGGAAAGCTCACCACGGCCGCGGCGACCGTGGCGCCGGCGGTGGTGAAGATGAGGCTGATGCCGAACCACTCATGGAGATACTGTCCGAGATAGCCGCGCGTGCCGAGCGTGATGAGCAGCAGATAGCCCACCACCACCTTGGGCAGGACCAAAGGCAGGTGGACGATGCCGTCGAACAGGCCCTTTCCGGGAAAGGTCACGCGCGACAGGAGCCAGCCGACAAGGATGGCCGGCGGCATGCTCCAGAAGGTGGCCCAGAAGGCCACCTGGAGACTGAGCCGCACCGCGGTCCATTCTTCCGGCGTGAGAAATGTCGTCATCCCGGCCACCCCGGCGCGCGCCGATCCGCCAGCGTCGCGGCGGATCGGAGGACGCGGACTCCTTCGAGATTGAGAGGCGTTTCACCGGGAGGCTGGCTTGCCCGCCCGGACCGCGCTCCGAAAGGCAAATCTTAGGCCGGCCGAGCGGGCGCCGAAAGGCTCAGGAAACGGCGTGCCCGGCGGTTGCCGGCGCGGGCCGCTCCGCATGCCGCTCAGCGGACCGAGAAGCCGTACTTCTTGTAGATCTCCTTCGCCTCGGCGCCGATGAGGAAGGCGAAGAAGTCCTTCGCGGCGGGCGTATCCTGGCCCTTCACGAGGGCGAAGGGGTATTCCACCGGCGGGTGGCTGTCGGGCGGGAAGGTCGCCACCACCCTCACATTCTTGGCGATCGCGGCGTCGGTGGCGTAGACCACGCCGTAGGGCACCTCGCCGCGCTCCACCAGCGCGAGCGCCGCGCGCACGCTCTCGGCGCCGACGATGCGCGGGGCGACCTTGTCCCACACGCCGAGATGGGTGAAGGCGGTCTTGGCGTAGATGCCCACCGGCACGCTATCGGTGAGGCCGGTGGCGATGCGTCCGTTGGGGCCGAGCAGGGCCGCGATGTCCATGCCCTTGGCGAGGGTGACCGGCTTGGCGCTGTCGGCCGGCGCGACCAGGACGAGCGTGTTGCCGAGCAGGGTCACGCGGGTGTCCTTCAGGGTCAGGCCCTTGCCGTCGGTGTAGTCCATCCACTTGAGGTCGGCCGAGGCGAAGATGCTGGCCGGGGCGCCGGCCTCCATCTGCTTGGCGAGCGCGGAGGAGGCGGCGAAGGAGAAGCGGACCGCCGGCTTGCCCTTGGCCTCATAGGCCTTGCCGATGTCCTGGAAGGCGTTGGTGAGGCTGGCGGCGGCAAAGGTGGTGACCGTGGAGGTGGCGCCGGCGGTCCCGGCGGCCGGCTGCTCGGCACGGACGGATACAGCGAAGGCGGAGCCGAGAACGAGGCCGAGGACCAATCCGCGGCGCGGTTGCAGGAAATTCATCATGGCAATGCTCCTGAGTGATATGTCCGTTCATATATAGGTTCGCAGAGCGAGACAATACCCGCGGGGGGGCGGCGGGCGGGTCTTCCCGCGCCCTGGGTGGGAATGGCGGCGCAAATCGGGCACAAGGGAACCGCCTGTCCCTCATGCGGAGCCGGAACCCATGGATTTGACGCTGGCCGCGAAGCTGTTCGCCGCGCTGTTCGCCATCATGAGCCCGCTCAGCATCGTGCCGATCTTCCTGGCGCTGTCAGCGGACCTCGACGCCGCCGGCCGTCGCAGCACGCTCATCGCCATGGTCGGCACAGTCACCATCGGCGCGCTGGTGTGCGCGCTCGCCGGTCACGCTTTGCTTGGGCTGTTCGGCATCGACGTCGCCCATTTCCGCCTCGCGGGCGGGCTGATCGTGCTGATGATCGCCCTCTCCATGCTGAGCGGCGACGACCATTCCTCGCACCAGGGGACCAGCGCGGAGAAGGCGCGGTTCCAGTCCACGTCCAATCCCGGCGTCTATCCGCTCGGCCTGCCGATCGCGCTCGGCCCGGGCACCATGGCGACCATCATCGTCTATGCCCAGCAGTCGGGCACGCAGGCCACCCTCGCCGGTTTTCTATGCCGGGCTGATCGGCTATCTGGTGTTCTTCGCCGCGGCGATGGCGCTGGCGCCCTGGCTCGGATCGCGCCTGTCGCCGACCGCGCTCTCCATCTCCAAGCGGCTGATGGGCATCATCCTGGCCGCCATCGCCATGGAGATGGTCGGCGGCGCGCTGGCGGCGATGTTCCCGGCCTGGGTGAAATGAGCGCCGCGCGCTAGAAGCCGAGCAGCTTGGTGGCGGCGGCGCCCGGCGCCAGCATGGCGAACGACCACACCATGGCGCTGCCCACATTGGCCAGCTGGAACGGCATCTGGCGCATGGCCAAGATGCCCGCCACCAGCGGCACCACCGCGCGCAAGGGGCCGAAGAACCGGCCGATCGCGACGCCCCAGACGCCGAAGCGGGTGAAGAAGTCCTCGGCCCGCGCCACCAGATCGGGCTGGCGCGACAGCGGCCAGAAGGTCTTGGCGCGATCCTTGTAGTGGTAGCCGAACCAGTAGGAGACCGCGTCGCCGAGCGAGGCGCCGACCACCGCCGCGAGCCAGACCGGCCACAGGCTGAGGCCGCTCGCTTCCACCAGCGCGCCGATGGCCAGCATCAGCACCGTGGCGGGAATGAGGAACGAGATGATCGCGAGCGATTCCCCGAAGGCGAGGCCGAACATCACCAGCGGCATGAGGTTCGGGTGTTCGTTCAGGAATTGGGTCGTCGCGTCGACGATGGCGGCGGGATCGATCATGTCACCTCTCGCGCCCTATGTCGTCTGAAGCTCAAGCCTGCGCAAGTGCGCTTGTGCATCGCACCGTGCAAATATGCCGTTACGGCAGGGTGGCGAAACCGCGCAGCGCAGCGCTGTGGCGGCTAACCTTCATGTTGCGCCTTGAAATGGACACGGCAGTTCGCATATGAAGAGCGCACGCGCTTCGCTCATTCCGGCCGTTTCGGTCGCAGAGGCGCATTCGGGCCGCGTAGCGGAGACCGCTCGGAGCTTCCTGAAGCTTGCAGACGCGGCTTTGCCCGATCTCATCCCTGATTGACGGACACCCCAGGCCACGCGGGATGTCGAAGACCCCGCAGCCCCACGCCGCGCCGCTCATCGGCCGCCGGCGCCTGCTGCCCATGAAAGACAGAGCTTGACTTCTTTTGCGAACCTCGGCCTCGCCGAGCCCCTCGTCCGCGCCCTGGAAGAGGCGCGCCTCACCACTCCGACCCCGATCCAGGACCAGGCCATTCCCAAGGTCCTCGCCGGCCGTGACCTGATCGGCATCGCCCAGACCGGCACCGGCAAGACCGCCGCCTTCGCTCTTCCCATCCTCGATCGCCTGATCCGCCATCGCCATCGGCCCGAGCCGAAGTCGGTGCGCGTGCTGGTGCTTTCGCCTACCCGCGAACTGTCCGGCCAGATCGTCGACAGCTTTGAAAGCTTCGGCCGTCATGCCGGCACCTCGGTGGAGCTCGCCATCGGCGGCGTGCCCATGGCCGCCAGATCCGCGCGCTCGGTCGCGGCGTGGACGTGCTGGTCGCCACCCCCGGCCGCCTGCTCGACCTGGCCGAGAACCGCGCGGTGCGGCTCGACCAGGTGGAGGTGTTCGTCCTCGACGAGGCCGACCAGATGCTGGACATGGGCTTCGTCCATGCCATCCGCGCCATCGTCCGGCGCCTGCCGCAGAAGCGGCATTCGCTGTTCTTCTCGGCGACCATGCCGCAGGCGATCGCCGAGCTGGCGGGGTCCATGCTGCACGACCCGGTGACGGTCGCGGTGACCCCGGTCGCCAAGACCGCCGACCGCGTCGAGCAGCGCGTCATCCACATCGACAAGGCGCGCAAGGGCGCGCTGCTGGCCGAGGTGCTCTCCCAGGAGCCCATCGACCGCGCCCTCGTCTTCACCCGCACCAAGCACGGCGCGGACAAGGTGGTGCGCGTGCTCGCCAAGGCCGGCCACCCGGCCGAGGCGATCCACGGCAACAAGTCGCAGAACCAGCGCGACCGGGTGCTCCAGGCGTTCCGCGACGGCGAGATTCGGGTGCTGATCGCCACCGACATCGCCGCCCGCGGCATCGACGTCACGGGCGTTTCGCACGTGGTGAACTACGATCTGCCGAACGTGCCGGAAAGCTATGTCCACCGCATCGGCCGCACCGCGCGCGCCGGCCGCGAGGGCATCGCCATCTCGTTCTGCGACCACGAGGAGCGCGCGTTCCTCAAGTCCATCGAGCGGCTCATCAAGATGCAGATTCCGGCGAGCGACCGGCGCGGCGCCGCCGCGCCCGCAGGCGATCGCCGACGTGCCGTCGGAAGAGCGTTCGGCGGCGCGTCCGCAGAATGCCGGCCGCCGCG